>NZ_JAMYOR010000021.1:0-99727 GCF_040319965.1 Mesorhizobium sp. M0830
CTCTGCTTTGTCCACATCTAAAGCTTGAATCATAACCCAGCCTCAGACGAAACCCCCCGGCAAGCCGATTTTCAAAACAGTCTCTGAGAGCAAATCCCTAATTGTACCGGCGGGTCCTGCGAGGTCGGCCAGCCATACGGATTCAAGCAACCGCACGGCGTTCCAATTTCCCAGCTGATCATAGAGAGGCTGATAGCTCCGTATCTTCCTCAAATCATACGAGATCATATAACTTGGCATTTTTCTTTTGCACTCCGGCCGCGATTAACAAGAGGTAACTGCATTGTGACTTGATACCCTTGGTAGTCATCTCCGTCCATATGGTTTGTTTGAGTGCCTCCTCAGCCGAGGATTAGCTAATGCGAAATAGCAAGAGTCGCGGCTTTCTAAGAATCGTGCTTTATGGCGCAGGTCTTGGGAGCAGTGAATATGGCGGAAGAAAAAACAATTGAATATTGCATGCTCAACGTTGCGGCGAGTCCGCATCCTGACGGTGCTTACCTAGGCCTTTTGGAAACTGCTGCGCTCAAACCAGTCAACTACTGGGGCGACCACTTCGCCACGATATCAAGGCCAGAGAAAGTCAAAGACGGCTTCTTACGAGGCCGAGTCGTCGCGTGGACGGAGATCGACAAAAACGAACCTGCCGTCCTGACGGATCGACTGCAGGAAATAAATTTCAACGACTTGAAGATCGATATTCCCGATAATGTTGGATTTAATGGGAGGGTTTTCCTATATGTGTTCAGGGAGTCCGATCACACGCTGTTTGTCGAAGTAGCAAACGATCTCGGCAAACGGTTGTCTCCGCAGCGAGCGCGTAAAATCTTTGGGATGCTTTTCGATGCGATAATACAAGGTGTGGACGCTCCCTTGGTTGAGGTGACGATCATTCCGGAAGAAGATGCGCTACGGCGCATTCTATCGATACCCACGCTTAAGCGCCTACGTATCCACCTGGTGAGGCCGAACGCGGATGACCTTGATGTCAAACGCATCATGGAACGACTGGAGGCCCAAAGGGCAAAGAGCGAAGACATCATACTTGTCGCTTTGCCCAGTCACGGTATCGAACTAAATGAAGAAAATAAAACAATTGCCGAAGTCGCGGAACACAATGGCTTTGTCGAAGGCTCGGGACAAGAAGATGATGGCGCCGGCGTCAAGTATAGTACGCGGGAGTACCCGCGCATCATCAAGCGGATCGTCGGCCAAATCGGCTCCTCCTTCGCGGAGGCAATGGCAGTTGCCTCTGAGACTCTTCTTAGAGCACCCCGCGACTAAGGTTTTCCGGCTCTACTGGAATCTATATGGCGGACTTCCGGCGCTGCTTAGGTCGCCTTATCTTTACGTGGCTGCGATTCTTACGTATTTCGGCAGTTCGCTCTGGCTTCCCGCAACGGGCGTTGAGAAAGCTTGGCCACAGGTGGCGATCGACATTATCCCGAGCATGCTGGGATTTTCGATGGGCGGTATGGCTATCGTTTTAGCGTTTTCATCCGCTCAGAGTTTCAAAGTCCTAAGCGAGAACGGTGCGGCCGACTCCGCCTTTCTGAAGATGATAGGAAATTTCTTTCACTTCATCCTTGTTCAAACTGTCGCAATTTTCACCGCAGTCTTTGGAAAGGGATACCATAACGAGGTTTTGGCAGCCTTCGGATTCTTCTCGTTTGGGTATGCCATCCTCGTGGCAGTTGCTACAGCTGGGCAGCTATTGAACACCGCCCAAGTGGTAAATTTGGCCGAATCAATTCCAGAGGAAAAGCCGGATAAGTGAGATTGCCGCATGCGATTTTCACCCAGCCCAAGCCTTTGGCTGAAGCGCATGGAAACAAATCGGCCGGGCACGCAGCAGACGTCTGATAGGTCCGACTCGCCGTCGCTTACTCAATCACAGAACATCATCGTAGGTTTCGCCGCAATCTCGCGAATCGGCGATCTTGAGCCAGCTCCTACTCCACGATCTTCCAGTAAGAATCCTTGCGGATCACCTTGCCGTCGCGAAACGTATAGAAGTCGCAGCCCCGGACTTCCTTTTTCACGCCCTCGCGGGTGGTGCCGGTGAGGGTCCATTTCGACATGCCGGTGTCGGCGGCCTCGTCTGCAAAGTGCTCAGCCTTGCCGTAGTGGACATCGGGCAGGCCTTCGAAGCGTGTCGCCAGCGCGTCTCTTACGTTGCGTCTGCCCTCGAAGCGAGCGCCCCAGGGCTCGGCTCCCCTCGGCATCTCCAGGACGCAGTCGTCGGCAAAGGACGCCATGATGCGATCGAGATCGTGCGCGTTGAAGGCTTCGCATCCGTCAGTGTCGCTCGAATGTCCATTGGCCCGTCTCCTGGATAACCGACAGCGTCCCGAAGTAGGTCACTGGCGACGGGGACGGTCAAGCGCGCAAGTCGCCGAGACTCCGCCCGAAAGCGGATTCGCACCTCTATCGCATTGGTTGCCCATGACCCTCCGCATCATCCCCGCCACGCTGCGCGACCTGTCCTACATCGCCGCCAATCTGCGCCCCGAAGATCGGGCCGAGATCGACTGCCAGCTTGACCGCTGGTCGCCGGCGCTGCTGGCGCTGACGGCGTTGCAGGGGTTTGCCTATGTCGCCGAGCTCGACGGCAATCCGGAGGCCGGGTTTGGCGCTGCCGAACAGCGTGGCGGGCTGTGGATCGCCTGGAGCTGGGGCACGCGCCGCATGAAGCGCTGCGTGCCCGGGATGACGGAATTCTTTCACGCCGTGCTGGGGCCGCAGGTGGCGGCGCGGGGCGCCTGGCGGGTCGAGGCGCGGGCTCTGGCCGCCAATGATCTCGCGCTGCGCTGGCTTGGCCGGCTCGGTGCTACGCAACGTTGCCTGCTGCCGGGCTACGGCAAAAACGGCGAAGATTTTTTCCTCTACGATTGGACAAGAGAAGGCTGGAACCATGTGTCTGTTTCAAAAACCACCGGAACTGAAGCCGCTGCCGCCGGTGCCGACGGTCGAGGACAAGGACGTGCAGGCGCGCGAGGCGGCTCTGCGGGCTGAACTCGAACAGCGCCAGGGAACGCTGAGCACCATCAAGACCGACCTCGCACCCGGCAGCCTCACCGGCCAGCGCCGCGTGCTTTTGGGGCTTTGACCATGACCGCGATGAAGCGCAGTTTCAGGAAGCGCGTGTGGGATTGGTGGGTGTGGAGACGGCATGCGCGGGCGGCGAAGCGGCGAGGATAATCTCCCCCCTTGAGGGGGAGATGGCCGCAGAGCGGCCAGAGGGGGTCGGTGCGACTGGGCGCGACTTCTATCTTGAAAAAGAGAATGCTGGCGCTCCACGCGAGGCGACCCCCTCTGGCCTGCCGGCCATCTCCCCCTCGAGGGGGGAGATCGGCTGCTTCAGCGTCCTGCCGGCTTTCCGTAACAGCAGAGAGCAATTCGTCATCTTGCGGCGGGTTGACAATCCGGCCTCAGCCGCCATGCTGCACTGCAACATTTCTATCTCGGAGTCCGCAATGACAGATATCAGGTCATCGCGCATCGAATGCCTGGACGGGCTTCGCGCGCTCGCGGCGATCTGGGTGCTTGTCGGGCATTGCCTGCTCCTGACCGGCTGGCGTGTTCCCATCGTCGGCGAGCCGGATCTCGGCGTCGATCTCTTCATCATGCTGTCCGGCTTCCTGATGGTGTTTCATTATCAGCTGCGCCAGGACAAGGAGCCCTGGCAAAGACCGGAAACATGGCTGAAATTCTGGACGCGCCGCTACTTCAGGATCGCGCCACTGTTCTACGTCATGCTTTTGCTGGCACTCGTGCTTGGCCCCTATCTCTACGACTGCAGGATGATCATCGACGATTTCCTGTCGAGATCGCACCAGGCGCCCGAGCGCTATCTCGACGGCGGGTGGAAGAACATCGTCGCGCATCTGACGTTCCTGTTCGGCTTGGTGCCAGATTTCGCCTACCGCACGCCGCTCCCCGACTGGAGCCTGGGGCTGGAGATGCAGTTTTACGCAGCCTTCCCGGCCATCATGCTGTTGGTGCGCAGGTTCGACTGGATAAGAAGCGCCGGGCTGGTCGCCGCGGTTGGCTGCATCATCGTGTTTGCGCTGGGCCGATTGTCGATCCATTTTCCGATGCCGTCGTTCCTGGCCCTGAAGATGCAGATATTCCTGTGCGGCATGCTGCTTGCGGGCGTCGTGCATCAAAGCCAGCCACGGCCGTATCTGGCCTTGGCGCTGCTGCTGGCGGCGCTGCCGTTTGGCGGCGACTACGGACTGGAAAAGCTGCTGGTGCGTGAAGTGCTGGTGGCGGGGTTCTTTGCCCTGGTTCTCTACCGCATGCTGCCGGGGGCGGCGGGAACGCTGGCGAGGGCGATAGCCATGACGCTCAGCAACCGGTTCTTTCATCTCATGGGCGAGCTTTCCTTCAGCATCTACCTGATCCACCTGCTGGTGTTGCAGCCTGTCGCGGCATTCGTCATCAGCCAATACGGCCACGGGCTGGCGGCGCCGCTGCGTTTCGCGATCGTCGTTGCCGTCGTCCTGCCGACGGTGACCCTTTTGTCCTGGATCACCTACAATCTGATCGAGGTTCCCGGCCAGAAGGCGGGCCGCTTCGTCGTCCGGCGCTTTGGCCGCAAGGGCGGCGCGCCGGCGCTGGAGAGCGTCAAGCGCAGCGCGTGATCCTGCTGCCGATCGCAATCGCTTCGGCCAATGGGTACGCTGCCATGACACGACCGGCGGCGAACCAAATCCAGCTAGAACTGTGTCACGCCCTCTCGTGCGCGCCAAAGTGAGAGCCACTGCCGCAGCAGTGTCCGGATGTTCTTGTCGTAGACATAATGCGCGAATGCCGAGATCGCGATGATGACGACGGATGTTCCCAGAATGAACGGCAAGCCGTGCTCGTTCCACGAGGCCCCGGTCACAGATTCGACCACGGCGTTCGAAAGGCGGATGAGCGGAGTGTGAAGAACATAGAGGGCATAAGAGATATTGCCGGAGAAGAGCGCAATCCAGCGCCAAAACCCGGATAGCCGCAAACGGGAGGCGACGAGAACGAGCCAGGGCCAGACCAGGGCTATGATCGCCAGACTGTATAGTTGCACATGTTCGACGGGTCTGAAGATCATGAGCACGCCGCATAGCGTCAGGAGAAACGGCATATAGAGATTGCCATCCCGACTCTTCCCGGTCGCATATCGGTTGAGAAAGACCCCGAGAAAGAACGAGAACGCGATCCGGGCGGGAGCCGCGATCGTGTCGTCCCAATGGGCGCCGCCCCCAAGGACGAAACCCTGCCAAGCCAGAAGCACCAGGGCCAGGAAGGCAGCACCGACAATGAGCGCAAGTGACCGAGCAGCCAGCCTTACGGCCAGCGCGGCAAAAACGGCGTTGGCGACGAGTTCATAAAATAGCGACCACGCCGGGCCATTCAGCGGGAAAAGCACGTCGGGAAATGTCGAGAGCGACGGCGGCGTGGGTAAGAAAAGAACGGAAAACCCAAGACTTGCGAGCAAGTCCAGCCGCGAATACGAACTGAGCCCATGCGTTGCGACGATTGCACCCACGCCGATCACGGCCAGGCCGACCGCGGCAAAATATAGCGGGTAGAGCCTGAGAAGACGGATCTCCGCGAACTCCCAAAATGACATGCCTTTTCGGAACTTGTCGTCGTAGGCGTGGGCGATCACGAAGCCGCTCAACAGGAAAAACAGGTCGACGGCGAGGAACCCGGACGGCGCCAGATCATATCGCCGGCCCGTGAATTCGGTGAAGTGGCCTAGCATCACCAAAACAGCAGCGATACCCCGGAGGCCATGCAGAGCGTCGAAGTGGGCCGTTTCCGCCCTTGGTTCTGGCTTTTTGGTCATCCCGTATCCGTTACTTCCTCCATCTACGCACGGATTGCTGCAACGCACAAGAATGTTTTGCAACGCACACTCAACCCACATCCAGGAGCCCCACATGGCCATTGCAGAAGGCTCGGTCAGCCGCGCCCGCGATATTCTTTCCCGCCAGTCCGAGCTCGAGAGCGAGCGCAGCCAGTATGAGGCCGTGTGGGAGCAGGTGGCGGAGTTCTGCGACCCCGATGCGCCCGATATCTGGAGCGGCCGCCGCACAGGTAGTGCGAATTCGCAGGCCGAGCGGCAGGAGCGGCGTGGTGCGCGCGTCTACGCCAACACCATCAACTCGGCCGCCAACCGGCTGGCCGCCGGCCTGGAAAGCCTGATCATTCCGCAGTCGGAAAAATGGCACGGGCTGTCGACCGCCGCCATGAATGACGAGGAGACCGACGAGGAGAAAGAATGGGCGGAAGGTTTGCGCGATTTCCTGTTTGCGCTGCGCTACTCCGCCAATTCGAATTTCGTGCCGGCGACGCAGGCCTGCCTGCGCAACGTCGTGCGCTACGGTCCGGCCTATCTTTATGCCGAGGAGGGGTTCGGCGCGACGCTGATCCGTTACGCCTCGATCCCGGTGGTCGAGGGGTATCTCAGCCGCAACCGCTGGGGCCAGGTCGACATTTTCCACCGCCGCTACGAGCGCACGGCGCGGCAGGCGGCACAGCTGCTCGGTTATGAAAGACTACCGGCGCGGATAAAAGTGCTGGTCGACGATCCGGCCAAATGCGAGACGAAGATCTCGCTGATCCAGTGCATCCAGCCGCGCGACGAGCGCAAGATGTATCGGCTGGGCGGCCAGTACCAGTATCTCGACACGGCCTTCGCCTCCTACCACGTCATCGAGGACGAGGAGGAAATCGTCCGGGAAAGCGGCTTTCGCACCTTTCCGGTGTCGACCTTCAACTGGCGCCGCTACGAGGGCGACCCCTATGGCATCTCGCCGACCATCGAGGCGCTGACGACGGTGCGCGAGGAAAACGCCGTGCGCCGCTCCGGCCTGCGCGCGCTGCAGCAGATCACCGATCCGGCCACCGCCTCGAAGGCCCGGCTCGACTATGTGCCGGTGCTCAATCCGGGCGAGAATTATCCGGGCCTGATCGACGACAATGGCAGGCCGCTCATCGCGCCGATCTCGACCGGGCAGAACCCGACCTATGCCTTCAACTACGCGCAGAGCCGCGCCGACGAGATCCGCGACATGATGTTCGTCAACCTGTTCCAGACGCTGGTGCAGAACCCGCAGATGACGGCAACCGAAGCGCTGATCAGGCAGGAAGAGAAGGGCGCGTTGCTCGGGCCGTCCGGCTCGATCATCCAGGCCGGCTTCGCCAGCAATCTCGACCGCGAGCTCGGCATTCTGGAAGACAAGGGGCTGTATGACGAGGACAGCAGCTTCCTGCCGCCGGACAGTCTTGCCGGCAAGGCGTTGCGGCCGACCTTCACCGGCCCGCTCGACGTGCTGCGCCGCTCGGCCGAGGCGCGCGACACCATCCAGGTGGTGACGACGGCCATGCAGATGGCGCAGTTCGATCCGGGCGTGATGGACAACATCGACAGCGACGAGGCGATCAAGATCGTGCAAAGCGCCGGCCGCAGCCCGCAACGGATATTTCGCCGCAAGGAGGAGGTCGACGGCCTTCGCGATGCCCGCGCCAAGGCAAGCCAGGCGCAGGCCGGCATGGCGGCGATCGCCACCGCCGGCAAGGCAGCCAAGGACGCGGTGCCGGCTGCCGTGCAGGCACGCGACAGCGGCTTGCTCGACGGGTTGCAAGACATGCTGGGCGGCGCCCAAGATGCGCAAAGCGGTCAAAACGGGCAGCCCGTTAGCCGGGCGGGTAACGGCGCATGAGCCGGAAACGCTTCGCTCACTCCGGACAGGCCGGCAGTCCTGCCAGGGCGCGGGACGCGCTGGCCAAGGCGTATCTCCGTGTGTTCTCCGGCGAGGATGGCGAGATGGTGCTCGCCGACCTCGCGGCGACGACCGGCTATTACCGGCGGCCTTCCTATGGCGAGTGGATGGCGCGCACCAGGACGCCGAACGGGTTCGAGCTGCACAGCGCACTCAGCAATGCGCGGGCCGAAGTGGTGCAGCACATCATGGGGTTTCTGACGCTGGACGAGACGCAGCTTGTGGCGCTGGAGAAGGCGGCAAGGGCGGAGGGGTAGCTGTTCTCCAACGCTGGTGCCCTCTCCCCGTCCTACGGGGAGAGGATGCCGGTAGGCAGGTGAGGGGCGGCACCGGCATCTCAGAAGGTCGCGCTGCCCCTCATGCGAGCGACACGGAAACAGGTACACTAGATGCATCAACAGATGCGTCGGAACCGAATTCGGGGAGCGGGCAACGTTCTGAGGCGTTGGGGAACCAGCAGACCCAGACCGCGTCCGCAATTTATGAACAAAATGAGAACATCTATCCTTCCGTCGAGGTAGCTGGTATATCAAAGTCGGTCGCGAGGAATTTGTGTATCGACTTTTGCACTAACGCCACATTGCCCACCGGCACGTACGACGGAGCACCATTTCACTATTGTATGGCCAGGTGTATGGAAAATTATGGGCATTGAAGGATGAATTAAATGGTAGACAATCTCCGCAGAGATGATGCAGAGGCTATTGTGCAATTAATTCTTAGCACCTCTAAGTCTCTAAATGAATTCTTGCTTGATAGAAGAGATTCAAGGAGCAAAGAAGAATTCGATTTCCTTAAAAAAATCGTTGGAAGGTTGATGGGATTTCAATATTTCGAAGTGGTTGAAGTCGTTGGCAGTAAGTATAAAGACATCGTAGAAAATTTGCATGGATCGTACCACTCTAATTTAAATTTCAAGTTTCCTGAGATCAATAAGTGATGAAAATATATTACTACCTAGAGTCGGGGGTGTCTGGTGGTTTTGGCGAAAATATAATTTTGGACGCGAGTGTTCATCCTCCTCTCGTAGCCCGTTTGCATTATGAGTTTGATGGGTGGTTGGGTGATAGGATGGTGACGTCGTTCCCGTGCTACCTTGTCACCGAAGATGTGAAGGAGAAAATTCTCAAGAGTGAATTTTCAGGCGTAACCTTTGACAAGGTCGAGGTGACCACTTCTGAATTGTTCGAGGAAATGCAACCGGACCAGAAGCTTCCGCCCTTCGTATGGCTGAAAGTGAACGGGGATGCCGGTCGCGATGATTTCGGAATAGCGAAAGATCTCCGCCTCGTCGTTTCCGAGCGCGTTCTCGATGCCCTCAAGCCATTGGGGATTTCCAATGCCTTGGTTGAGCCTTTTGAAGCGTCTTGATGGCCTCAGTCCTGGCGGCTCTTTGGGGGGCGGTGTTGAAGCGATGGATTGCTGCCCTGAGGGCGAAACTCCCCGAAGCGACACGTGAGGCGGCACGGGGGCATCCGGCCAACGGGTCGACCGGATACTTTAAAATAAGACCTGATGTGGCTGGTGGGCTTGGCAGAAACACCGTTTTGGACCCCAGCGTCCATCCTCCGATTGTGACCAAGCTCCACTACGTGGTAGAGGGCTGGACCGGTGATGTGCTCGTTACGACGTTCCCGTGTTACCTCGTCACCGAAGAAGCCCAGCGCGCATTGCAGCAGATAGGCTTTTCAGGTGCGACGTTCGCTGGAGCCGAAGTGACGACATCCGAAGAGTTTCATGAATATCAACCTGGGCAGGAACTTCCACCTTTTGTCTGGTTGAAAGTGAATGGGAAGGCTGGCCGCGACGACTTCGGGATCGCAGCAGACTATCGCCTCGTCATTTCGAAACGCATTCTTGATTTGCTGGAATCACTGGGAATACCGTTTGCCGTGGTCGAGCCCTACGAACAGTAACGGATTACGCCTGTGTTGTCGTGGCGATGCAACGCTGACGACCTCTCCAGTGAAATTTGGCGGTAGTCCGATCGACACCTCCAACAAGATCGTTCTGCCTCGCGAAGTTCATCGGCAGCAGGTTACACCCTGGTGGAACAAATTGCTGAAAGACATGGAGAATAGCAGTGGGATATAGTTTAACTGAGGGACAGTTCGAGGCACCAGCTGAATCCGCGGTCGTCGATGGCCTGTCCGCAGGCTTGGGAGTCACGCTACCCAAGGATTACACTGACTTCCTCAAGGAGCATAATGGGGGTGAAGGCTTCATTGGCGACAGCTACATAATTTTTTTCAAAGCCGAAGAATTGGCTAACTTCAATCGAGAATATCAGGTTGAAAAATATGCGCCAGGCATCCTCTTGTTCGCATCGAACGGAGGGGGGGAAGCCTATGGCTTCGACACCGACGACGTGGAAATGCCAATCGTGCGCATCCCATTTATAGTTATGGAGTGGCAATCCGCCGAGACGATAGCGCGAGACCTCGCCGGTCTATTTGCTCGGCTGGAGGACTGGAAATGAGCGCCCAAAATACAAATTCGCGCTCCAAGGGCATGGAACTGTTCGAGGTCAAACCGATTGCGGTTGGCGGCGATCCAGTCAGTTTGGAAAACAAGATCTGGTTGACCAGACAAGAGCATTTTGAAGCGGTGCGCTTCTGGAATCGAACTATCGAAATTCAGCGTAAGGCGGCACTGGAAAAGGCTGCACGGGCGGAGGGGTAGGCGGTAGCGGTGAAGCTACCTTGCCTGTTGGCCGAGCGACGGCGCCAGCATGTCGATACTTCGCGCTGCCCCTCAACCCCCTGCCGGGACCTTCTCCCCGGTGAACGGGGAGAAGGGGCTAACGATCAATAATCGCCGTTGTAGTACCGGTCGTCGCAGGGCGCGGTGTAGATGCGGCCGTAGCGGTCCTGGTAGCGGCAGAGCTGCTCGCCGCGGCGCTGCGGGGTGGTGGCTGAGCCTACGACGGCGCCGAGCAGGGCGCCACTGGCCGCGCCGATGACCGTGCTCTTGGTGTTGCCGCCGATGGCCTGGCCGACGAGGGCGCCGCCGGCGCCGCCGATCAGCGCGCCGGTTCCGGCGCGCTGCTGGCCTTCGGTCTGCGCGCAGCCTGCCAGTGCCGCAGTCATCAGCACGGCGGCGATGGCTTTGTGAAAGTTCATGTGAGGTCTCCCTTGAATGCCTGAAATCCCTATCGCTCGTCCCGTGCGGCCGCATTGCGGCGGAACGGGGGCACGGGGCCTCACGATATAAGACATGGTTTCTCGGGTGTTGATAGACCGACGGCCGAAAACACGTCTTTCGAACAAGGCGCTAGCGGCGATCCTTGTCAAAGCGATTCAACCCTTTGATTGTTCGACCCGGTGCCGGAGTTCGCTCGGTCGGTTTCCAGAATTTCACTCACCAATGGAGAAATGCCATGACCCGAGGTCTTCCCCGGACGCTTGCCCGTGCCGCCGCCCGCGAGGCCGGCCTTGCCCCGCCCAGGCCCGGCCTGAAAGCCGTGACCACAGGGCAGGGCGGATCGTACCGCACTGTCTTCACCTTCGCCGGCATGCAGGTGCCGGTCGCCGATGCGCTGGCTTATGCCGGCCAGAAGATCTTCGATTTCACCGACGGCAAGGTGCGCATCAAGGGAGGCACGGCGCGGCTGCAGTTCGCAGTGCTCGGCATCCGTCCGTCAACGATCAACGACAATGCAGCGCTGACCTGGTCGCTCGGTTCGGCGGCGGCATCGAGCGCGACGCTGGCAGGAACCATGGTCAATGTGTTGGCCTCGACGGCCCGCACGCTCGACGGCGCCGGCGCCGCACTCTCCACCGCCTCGAGCGCCGACATCGCCGCCTCTGTGACGCTGGATGGGACAGTGACGCCGATCGATCTCCATCTCAACCTCGCGTTTGCCACCGGTACCGACATCGATGCCGACGGGACGATTGCCGTGACCGGCACGATCACGCTGCTTTGGGAGAACTGGGGAGATAACGTTTAATCGCTAGCGAGAAGGCGGCCGGTTCTCACCGTTTGCTTCTAACCATGCCTCCCACTCTGCTTGCGTTAGGCTTTCGCTTCCATGGGTACGGTGCCACTCAACCCACTCGGCATGCGTCGGAAGTTCGTCGAAAGCGGGTTGATAGCCTTGCTGCTCGTATTCAGCGTTTGGCAGCAGCATGGAGTTCTTCTCGTAGAGCACCATCACGACGCTGTCGCTGTGGCGGTACAGGCCTTTGGCCATAATGTCCTCGGCGTTTAACGAGAAAAATCCATGCCTGCACAGCATGGCACAAGTAACTTTCTGCAACAAATCAAAGGAATCTCACACATGACAGATCTGGCAGACGCCGGGTCCGTGGCGGCGCTTGCGCTGCCGGCGGGCAACCCGGCATGGCCTCCGGCCAGCCCGGTACGGCCACCGGCAGGCGCAGACAACAGGTCCGCCGCGCCTGGCGCCAAAAGTTGGTTTGACGGTCTTTCCGAAGGCAACCGCAAGCTCGCTGAAACCAAGGGTTGGACCAAGCCTGAAAGCCTCGACCGGGTTTTCACTTCCTATGCGGAGCTGGAGCGGCAGCAGGGTGAGAGCCTGCGCGTTCCCGCGCCGGACGCGCCTCGGGAAGACTGGGACCGGTTTCATGCCCGGCTGCCCGAGGCCATGCGTCCGGTCACCTCATCCGAGAAGGTCGAATACATCAGGCCGGAAGGATTGCCTGACAATTTCGCCTATTCGGACGAGCTCGCCAACGCATCCAAGGCCTGGGCGGTCGAGGCCGGTGCTTCGCCGAAGACCGCGCAGGCCTATCACGACAGGTTCGTCGGCTACATGGCCGAGCAGGCCGCGCGCCAGGAAACCGCGCTCGCCCGCTCGGTCGAAGCCACCCATGACGACCTTGTCAGGGACTGGGGACCGATCGACAGCGACGGCTTTCGCCAGAAGTTGGAGGTTGCCAACCGGGCGATGAAGAAGCTCGGCCTGGTCGATGCCTACAAGGCGAAGGGCATCCTTCTGCCTGACGGGGCGCTGACCGATCCGCAGATCGCCAAGGCGTTCCAGGCGATCGGCGAGGCGATGTTCCGCGAAGACACGATCGACGGCGGTGCTGGTCGGAGCGGAGCCAATCCGTTCAAGCGCAACGCCGCCGGCGAACGCAACCTGACTGACATTTCAGCCCTCGTCAAAAGCGACCCGGCCCGCGCCCGGCGGCTGGCTCGCGAGGCCGGGGAGAACCCCGATCTCTGGATGTCCAACAACCCGCGCTGACGATCGATCAGCCGCATTCGAAACGCCCCCTCATCCGGCCGCTTCGCGTCCACCTTCTCCCCGTCGGGGAGAAGAGGTGCGTCGACGTCGCAAGTCTCCTCTCCCCTCGGGGAGAGGTCAGCCGAGCGAAGCGGAGGCTGGGTGAGGGGGCGCCGCCACCAAACCAAACCTGAAGGAAGAGAAAAATGGCAGATGCCTACACCCGTATCGCGGATGCGATCGTTCCGTCCGTCTATGCGCAATATGCTTTCGAGGAGCATGTCCAGTCGCTTGAGATCTACCAGGCCGGGATCCTGTTTTCCGACCCGGCCATTTCCTCGAAACTGTCGATGGGCGGCCGCTCGGTCGACATGCCCGGCTGGAAGGATCTCGGCAACGACCCGTCCGAGCCGGTCAATGACGATCCGGCCGATTCCATCGAGATGAAGAAGATCGGCTCGCGCCGCGAGGTTGCCGCCCGCAATGTCCGAGCCCAGGCTTGGGGCGTTCCGGACCTGACCTCGATCCTGGCGGGCGATGATCCGCAGAAGCTGATCGTCAAGCGGCAGACCGAATACTGGCAGCGCGCCAACAAGCTGACCTTGCTCGGCATCCTGAAGGGCGTCGTCGCCGACAACGTCGCCAATGACGGCGGCGACCTGGTGCGCACCACCGGCGCTTCCATCGTCGACACCGACATCATCGAGGCCGCCTATCTGATGGGCGACCGCGCGGACAAGTTCAAGACGATCTGGATGCACTCCAGGCAGATGAAAGCACTGAAGCTCGCCGACCTCATCGACTATGTGCCGTCGTCCGAGCAAGGCGGGCCGCTGATCCCATATTACATGGGGCTGCGGGCCGTTGTCGATGACGACATTCCGCAGGCTGGGGGCGTCTACACCGCCTTCATGTTCAAGGACAAGGCGATCCTGTGGAACGAGCTGCCGGTCAACACCGAAGGCGGCCCGCTGGAATTCGACCGCAAGCCGCGCCAGGGCCATGGCGGCGGCGTCACGGAAATGGTCGGCCGCCGGCACTTCGTCCCACACGTGCCCGGCACCCGCTTCCTCGACGCCGCTTCGGCCGGCGAATTCGCCACCGACGCGGAACTGGCGCTGGCGGCGAACTGGGACCGCACCGCGTCGAGCGTCAAGAACATGACGTTCATAGCGCTGAAGACCACCGAGGCTTGATCAGGCCGAGGCGAGGGGCGGGAGCGAAAGCTCCCGCTGCTCGCAGAAATAGTCGAATTGTAATGGGTGACGTAACTGTTTCCTTGCTGTCGGGTGATACAGAGCCTGAAAGTCTCGGATCGCTTGCCATGAATACTTTCAACACCTGGTTGTTTCCCCTTATAATGGGCGTCTGTTCACTGTCGTTGCCCTTCCATTGGTATGGTGGCAACCTGTTGGATACGGATATAAAGGCTGGTCGCGTCAAGCCTTCCTCGCTCAATGCCATTTCCATTTTCGCGAAATATGACGCCTTGAAACGGCGAGCGGATCAGGGCGATCGTTTTGCCTGGTGGTCGCTGCTCTTGGCTGGCGTTGGGCTGGTATTGGGCATGCTCATGGTGCTGGCAATGTTTTCCAGCCCCATCTGGCGCAGGTGGCTGCTCTGACAGGCTCGATTTAGCTGCAGGCTGGTTTTTAAGTCGCGATCCGTCGCGCCCCCCTCTGGCCTGCCGGCCATCTCCCCCACACGGAGGGAGATCGGCTGTCATTGTGGCCCTTGCCAATCTTCGATGTCGCAGGAAGAGCGCCAGTGCCTGAACTGCCGATCTCCCCACCCGTGGGGAGATGTCCGGCAGGACAGAGGGGGGCGTCGTAGAGCGCGATGTCTGAATATCGCCATTCAATTCCCCCAGCCGCTTGGCAGCGGCTTTTTTCATGTCCGGAGAAAAATCATGACCCGACCTGCATGGACGAGGCGCTGACCCATGGCCATCACCCCGCTCGATATCGCCAATATGGCGCTGGCCGTGCTCGACGAGGCGCCGATCGACAGTCTCGATCAGGACGTCAAGGCGGCGCGGCTCTTGAACCTGCATCTCGATCTCACCCGGGAAGCGGAACTGACCAAATGTGCCTGGGTGTTCGCCATCCTGCGCGCCACTGTGGCGGGTGCGGATACCGGCGGCGATTGCGGCTTGAACTTCGCCTATGAACTGCCGGCCGATTGCCTGCGGCCGCTGCCGCTGACCCACAACGGCGAATCGGACGGGGTGCCGATCTCGTGGCGCCAGGAGGCGGGGTTGATCTATTCCGATCAGTCCGGGCCACTGACCATCCGCTACATAGCCAACCTCACCGACCCCAACGACTGGGACGCGCTGTTCACCGAGGTGCTGGTGTCGGCCCTTGCCGTCAAGGTCGCGCATCCGCTGACCCACAAGTCGGGCATGATAGACATTGCCCGCTCGGCCTATGACCGGGCGCTGGAGGCGGCGCTGACCGCCAACGCCATCCAGCGCGGCGGCCGGCTCTACTCCGCATCGTGGTCCAGCCAGCGCGGCGACACCAGGGTTGTGCGCTGATGACGACGCTGTACCCGATCCAGGACGTCTTCACCCGCGGCGAAATCAGTCCGCGCCTACATGCACGCGCTTCGCTCGACTTCTACCGGGCGGCGCTGTCGAAATGCGAGAACTTCGTCACCCTGCCGCATGGCGGCATCCGCAAGCGCGGCGGCACTTATTTCGCCGGCGAGGTGAAGATCTCGGCGAAGAGGACGCGGCTGATCCCGTTCATCTTCTCGGCTGATCAGGCCTACGCGCTCGAATTCGGCGACCGCTACATCCGCGTCTACGCCTATGGTGCGCGCGTCGGCACGGTAGAGGTCGCCTCGCCCTATCTCGAGGCGGAGCTGTTCGAACTGGCCTATGTCCAGTCTGCCGACCAGATGTGGATCACGCATCGGAACTACCAGCCCAAGGTGTTGACGCGAACCGCGCACACCACGTGGACGCTCGAAGATTTCGAATTTCTCGACGGTCCCTACGATACGCTCAATGACACAGCAACGACGCTGACGCCATCCGACACCGGGCATCTCACGCCACAGATGACCAGCAATTCCGCTCCATCTGGCACCGCATCCACGGGCAGCGGTGGCGCGTCGGCCTGGCAGATGTTCGACCGCGACAAGACGCAGAATATCGAGGTCGCAAGCGGTGGCGACGGCTACATCCGATATCGCAATGCCGACAGTATGCGGCGCGTGGTCGATGCTTACTGGATCACCACGTCGAAGACGGCGACCGGCAATTATGACTTCTTCACCGCATGGGAATTGCAAGGCTCAAACGACGGTACCAACTGGGTGACGCTGGACACGCGCACTGGGGAACTCGGCTGGGGAAACGGCGAAACCCGATTCTATGATTTCACCAACAAATCAGCGTTCGAATACCATCAGCTGGCGTTCAGTGGTGGCGGTGGCGACGATGCCAATGCGAGCGTCTCCGCTGAATTGGCTATGCATATCGCCGCTTTCGATCAGACGCCGTTCGACCTCACCGCCTCGTCAATCGTCGGCATAAACGACGACAACGGCTTTCAACCCTCGGATGTTGGTCGCACCATTCGCCTTCTCGGTGCCGATGGCATCTGGCGCTGGGGCAAGATCACCAGCCGCACGAGCACGACTGTCGTCAAGATCAGACTGTATGGTCACGCCTTGCCGAACGCGAACCCGATCACGCGCTGGCGGCTCGGCACTTTCGTGCCCGGCAAGCATGTCGAGAGCGGCTCGCTCTACGAGGAGCGGCTGGCCTTCAGCCGGAAATTCTCCGTCTATGCCTCGGCCACCGGCGATTTCGACAATTTCGCTCTCGGCGAGAAGGACGACGACGCGCTCGAGTTCATCCAGGCCGGCGGCGGCCAGGCCAACGACATCGTCTGGATCGCCGACAGTGACGGCGCGCTTTTGATCGGCACATCCGGCGGCATCCGCGCGCTTTCGGGCTCGGGCATCGACGAGGCGCTGACGCCGTCCTCGTTCAAGAACCGGCGCTCGCGCACCTTTGGCTGCGCCCGCATCCGCCCGGTCGATGCCGGCCAATCGTTCCTCTATGTCACCCGCTCGCGCAAATCGATCGCCGAGCTGACGCAGACGGCGCAGAGCCGCTTTGCTTCGGACGACGTCGGCCAGATCTCCGAGCATATTCCCAAACAAGGCGTGGTCGAGCTCGCCTTCCAGACCGACCCCGACCCCTTGCTGTGGTTCCCGCTCGAGAATGGCGAACTCGGCGGCTATACCCATCAGCCATCCCAGGAGGTCAGAGGCATGCACCGGCATCGCCTTGGCGGCGCCTTCAACGGTTCCGATTGGGCGGTCGTCGAAAGCGCCACTGTCACCCCCGGCCAGGACGGCAACGACGATCTATGGCTGATCGTCAAGCGCACCATCGGCGGCGTGACGAAGCGCTACATCGAAATCAAGACCGCACCGTTCGAATATCGCGCCATCGCAGACGCCTTCGAGGTCGACTGCGGCCTGACCTACACGGGGCTCTCTGTCACCACGGTGGGCGGTGCCGTGCATCTCGCCGGCAGGTCCGTCGATGTGCTGGCCGACGGCAAGGTCTATCGCGGGCTGACTGTTAGCGGCGGTGGCACGGTGATGCTGCCTGATGGCTCGGCCGCCGCCAAGTGGCAGCTCGGCCTGCCCTATGCGGCGGGCGCCGACACGCTGGAACTCGATGTCGGCGGTCGCGACGGCTCCATCATGGGCCGCCGCAAGAAGGTGGCCAAGGTGATCCTGTCGCTGCTGGAAACCGACACCACGGGGCTCCAGGTGCAATCCTTCATGCGCGGCCGCTGGGAGCCGGTGCGCATGCCCTCGATCGCCGCACCCGATGGGCGGGCAACGCTGTTCACCGGCAATGTCGAGGTGCCGATCGACGACAGTTGGGAAGGGCAGGGCCGGGTGAGAATCCGCCACGTCAACCCGACGCCTTGCACCATACGCGCGCTCACGCCGGTGTTTGACGCCGAGCCCTAGAGGCGGCTGATCTCCCCCCTCGAGGGGGAGATGTCGCCGAAGGCGACAGAGGGGGTCGGTACGACGGGACGCGACCTTCTGCATTGAAAAGAGGACGCCAGCGCTTCACGCGAAGCGTCAACCTTCATCTGCCGCAAGAGGTCGCATCAGGTCGAACCGACCCCCTCTGGCCTGCCGGCCATCTCCCCCTCAAGGGGGGAGACACCCCTCCGCCGACTCCATCCACCCACGAAGGACCCCATCCGTGATCACATCCCTCCATGCCGAGCAACTCGGCAGGGCGCGGACGGCTGCCGAATTCGCTGCCGTCATCGCCTTGCTCGACACCGACCTCAACGAGGCGCTCGCCCGCAGACGCGAACTGGCTGAGGCCGAGGACCGCGCGGTCTTCGGCGATGGCGACCTGGCCGCCGCGCGCGCAGCCCTCGACGACTGCAACGACGCCATCGCGCTACTGGAAAAGACCATCGACGCCGCCGACAAGCGCCGCGCCGATGCCGCCGCCAGCGAAGCCCGCGCCGATATTGCCGCCCTTGGCGACGAGATCAAGGGCAGGGCGGCAACGCTGGGCGAGCGCTGGCGCGACGTCCACCGGCTGGTCGAGCAGTTGCGCCAGCAATTGTTCGAGGCCGATGCGCTGGCCCGCACTATTGCTACCGCCAATGGCTTGTTCGACGCCGCCGGCGTTGCCGAGTTGAAGGTGAACCTCACCACCACGCGCCGCGCCGCCATGGCCGGGCCGCGGGCCGCCCCACCCGCCCGTCTCAGCCGGCCGGCGCTGCAGGCCGACAGGCTTTTGCTGTCCTTCCTCAGCCCCGGCGGCGCCCTCGACCCGCGCCCGCCGCTCGGCGCGCCGGTGGACGGCGTCAAAAGCAAATTCATTCCAGCAAAGACCTCCTTTGGCGAACGAGGCTGAACCATGTGCACACTTGCCCTTCTCGGCACGGCTCTTTCTGCCGGCGGTGCGCTGGTCGAAGGCCAGCAGTCGAAGCGGATGGCCGACTATCAGGCCAGGGCCTATGAGCAGCAGGCGCAGGCCGACGCGCAAAGTGCCGCCTTCGACCAGAGCCAGGAGCGCCATAAGCAGGATCTCTTGCAAGGCCAGGCGCGCGCCCAGGCCGGCGCGTCCGGCGTCGGCATGGCAGGCTCGCCGACCGAGGTGCTGGCCGCCAATGCCAGGCAGGGCCAGCTTGATCTCGACGCGATCCAGTACGGGTCGAAACTGCGCCAGAACAATCTCAATACGCAAGCCGCCATCTCGAGCTTCTCCGGCAAGCAGGCGGTGACGGCCTCGATCTTCAACGCCGGCAACGCTCTCGTTGGCGGGCTCTCCAAAATCCAGGATCCGACGAAGGCACCGGCCTCAAACACGGCAACCAGCGCCGTGCCGACGCGCTCCGTGATCTTCGGCAGTTCGCCTCTCAGGGCTGCGTGGGCGGGGAGAAGCTGAATGGCGACCATCCCTCTCCACTTAGCCCAGCGCCGGCTCGATACCGGCAATGCGCTGCAATACCCGCAGGGTTCGCCGATCGGTGGCGCCATGCAAGGGCTGGGCGACGAGTTCTCGGCCATCGCCGCACGCTACCAGCAGATGAAGCACCAGCAGGAGGCATTCGACGCGGAGCTGGCGCGCCGCCGGTTCAAGGGCCGGATCGCGCAGGCGGAAGACGAGGTGACGGCGGATGCGCCGGCCGACGGCGCCGGCTTGCATGACGCGATGTACGGCCAGGTCGATCCGCGCACCGGGCGGGTGGTCAAACCAGGCCTGTTCGACACGCTGTTCGACGCGGCCTTGCCTGGTATGCCCGAGAGCCAGCGCGCTGGTTTCGCCGGGCAGAAGGAGGCGATGCGGGCGGTTGGCGCGCGGCGCATGGCGCAGCGGCAGCTCGAGCGGCGGCAGGATTACGAGCAGGCCGAGGTCGACACGGCGCTCAAGACCAGCGCCATCGCCATCGGCAACGCCAATCCCGACGATACTATCACCTTCGAAGCAGCACGCCAGGAAGGGCTCGACCTGATCGACAAGATGGGGCTCGACCCGGGTATCAGACAGCAGAAGGTCAAGGACTGGTTCGGCACTGCGGCCAAGACGCGCCTCGAGGCGTTGATCGCCAAGGATCCGAAGCGGGCGCTTGAGATGTTTGGTGTCGGGACGCCGGCCTCCGGCCGCGATGCCCCCGGCGACCGCCTCGGCAAGAAAACACCTGATGAAACTGTGGCACAGGCGTTTGCGGGCCGTGCTCCGGCGCCCGATCCGATCACGACCAAGCCGGCAGTCGACCATCTCGCCGACCTGTCTCCAGATGACTTCAGCGACTGATCGACCACGCGCACGCCGCGACCACCGCCCAACTGATCGAGGCGCGCACCAACATCGCCCTCGCTTCGCAGAACGCCCCGGACGCAATCGCCAATACGGGCAGCTATTCCGGCAAGATGCCCAGCCCCGCCGACTTCGCCGCCATCTATGGCACCGAGGAGGGCGGCAAGCAGTACCAGAACTTCAACTTGAAGATTGATGTCGGTCGTCAGGCCTTTGGCATGCGGACCATTCCCAACCAGGCGATCCACGCAGCGCTGCGCGATTCGGAGCCTGGCCCGGCCAGCTCCAACGAAGAACAGACACGGTATCAGGTTACGGTCGCCGCTGCGCTCAAGACTCTGGGCATGAGGCGGGCCGACCCTGCTGGCTACGTTCGCGAGGTCTTCCCCAATGTCGATGCCGCGTGGAGGGCGGCGACGAATCCGGACGGCAACGGTCCGGCCGCCTATCAAGTCGCAATTGCCCGTTCTATTGCTGCTCAAGAACAGTTGGATTTTGAGAACATCCAACCCTTGGCAAATTCATTCTCGGCCGATCCGACTAACACACTAGATATCCGTGAACTGCTGCACCATGCGAGCGACACGGAAGCAGGTACACTAGATGCATCAACAGATGCGTCGGAACCGAATTCGGGGAGCGGGCAACGTTCTGAGGCGTTGGGGAACCAGCAGACCCAGACCGCGTCCGCAATTTATGAACAAAATGAGAACATCTATCCTTCCGTCGAGGTAGCTGGTATATCAAAGTCGGTCGCGAGGAATTTGTGTATCGACTTTTGCACAAACGCCACATTGCCCACCGGCACGTACGACGGAGCACCATTTCACTATTGTATGGCCAGGTGTATGGAAAATTATGGGCATTGAAGGATGAATTAAATGGCAGACAATCTCCGTAGAGATGATGCAGAGGCTATTGTGCAATTAATTCTTGGAACCTCTAAGTCTCTAAATGAATTCTTGCTTGATAGAAGAGATTCAAGGAGCAAAGAAGAATTCGATTTCCTAAAAAAAATAGTTGGAAGGTTGATGGGATTTCAATATTTCGAAGTGGTTGAAGTCGTTGGTAGCAAGTATAAAGACATCGTAGAAAATTTGCATGGATCGACCCCTAATTTAAATTTCAAGTTTCCTGAGATCAATAAGTGATGAAAATATATTACTGCCTTGAGCCGGAGGTGTCTGGTGGTTTTGGCGAAAATATAATTTTGGACGCGAGTGTTCATCCTCCTCTCGTAGCCCGTTTGCATTATGAGTTTGATGGGTGGTTGGGTGGTAGGATGGTGACGTCGTTCCCGTGCTACCTTGTCACCGAAGATGTGAAAGAGAAAATTCTCAAGAGTGAGTTTTCAGGCGTAACCTTTGACAAGGTCGAGGTGACCACTTCTGAATTGTTCGAGGAAATGCAACCGGACCAGAAGCTTCCGCCCTTCGTATGGCTGAAAGTGAACGGTGATGCCGGTCGCGATGATTTCGGAATAGCGAAAGATCTCCACCTCGTCGTTTCCGAGCGCGTTCTCGATGCGCTCAAGCCATTGGGGATTTCCAATGCCTTGGTTGAGCCTTTTGAAGCGTCTTGATGGCCTCAGTCCTGGCGGCTCTTTGGGGGGCGGTGTTGAAGCGATGGATTGCTGGCCTGAGGGCGAAGCTCACCGAAGCGACACGGGAGCACCTAATCGACGGGTCGGCAGGATATTTTTACATATGGCCGAACGTCGCTGGTGGGCTTGGTGAAAACACCGTTCTTGAACGGAGCGTCCATCCGCCAATCGTGACCAAGCTTCACTATGTGGTAGAGGGTTGGTTTGGTGATGTGATCGTCACGACGTTCCCCTGTTTCCTCGTCACTGAGGAAGCCCAGCGCGCACTGCAGAAGATGGGCTTTTCGGGTGCAACGTTTGCCCATGCTGAAGTCACAACCTCCGAAGAGTTTCACGAGGATCAACCTGGGCAGGAACTTCCACCGTTTGTCTGGCTTAAAGTGAATGGCAAGGCCGGTCGCGACGACTTCGGAATCGCAGCAAACTATCGCCTCGTCATCTCGAAACGTATTCTTGATTTGCTGGAATCATTGGGAATTCCGTTTGCCGTGGTCGAGCCTTACGAACAGTAACGGGATCGCGTTTTTGAATTGCGATGGCGGTTCATTTTTTCGGTTGCGCCCGTGTGACTGCAGTGAACATTCGGACTGAGAACCGGAAAATAGTGCACTGTCACCGTTACCAAGGCCTAGGTTGCGTCGCTGAAAGAAAAGCCCAGCCTTTCCGCGATCTGCGAAAGGCTCATTTATTACGCCACCTATGATGCGTGAGAGGTAATATGCCGACTGACCCACGTTATGATGGACAACCGCTGCTTAGGCTGCTGGAGCTTTATGTGCTCTGGGCCATCCGAGAGCTCTCTCAAGAGTCGGAGGATGGCTTGAAAAAGATGGGCCCCAAACTGCAGTCTATCTATGGCGGCGACGGACAATGGCATGATGCCATTGCCCAGGCCATGCACATGCCCGAGGGAATGCCGGCAGCAATCCGGGATATGTGGGCAAGGAATCTCGAAATCGCCCGCGTCAATGACGTAACCCTCCCACCCCAGAAATTTGCCGAGATGTTCGTGGACGAAAATTTCGCGGGTTGAACGCGGTTCTCTGATTGGAATCGCTGTGATGGCTGGCGTTCTACGGCGCTCCCTCTGTCCTGCCGGATATCTTCCAGAGGTACGGTGACACTGCACTTTATGAATCGATACGGACCAGAGTGAAAGAAAATAGTACACTGTTACCGTAATTCGGAGTGGAAGAAAATAGTACACTTTCACCGTAATTCGACAGAATTGATTTGCAGCTAGGTGGGAAGCAGATACTGGAGAACATGGGCCCACTGGATCCCAGCGTTAACACCAGTCTTGGGTCGAAGATAAGACACCAAATCAAGCTTCTGCCTTATGGAACCAAAATCAACAAGGTAACGATTGGAGATCGCGATGTTCGAGACATTCCAACAAAACTTCCCGGTGGATAGCAGGGCGCCAACCGATGCGGGCGACCTTTCGCTTGATACGAAGGTGCCGGGATTGAAAGAGTTGCTAACGAGTTTCGGAGGCGGATCGTTCAAGTAAGGCTTGTATAGGATCGTCCGCGCACAGGACGTGGCGCGCTGGAACGCGAGGGTCAGCCTCGGCTTTCCCGAGTTCGCCGGGCGGATCATTTGCTTTGGCTATGATTGGCAGGGCACGGCGTTTGCTGTCGATACCGGACGGTTGGAGCAAGGCGAGCCCGGTGTCGTGATGTTTGAACCCGACACGGGCGAGGCTCTGCAGATACCGTGCAATGTCCGAACCTTCCACGATATTGAACTTATCGAAGACGAGGACGCCATATTGGCGTCCGATGGGTATGCAATGTGGCGGGAAGCTGGCGGCGCCCAGCCGGCGTATGCTCAATGCGTAGGCAGTAAGAAACCGCTTTTTCTTGGAGGCGAGGAGACGATCGAGAATCTGGAGTTGTCGGACCTTGATGTCTATTGGCACATCATGGGCCAAATCATTGCGAAAGTAAAAGGCCTACCACCTGGAACACCAGTGCGCATATCACCTTAAGCTGGATGGGCAGGTGCATGGCCATCTATTCAGCCCGATAGGTGAGCGATGCGATATTTCGAAGTTGAGCCCGATGTCGCTGGTGGCCCGGGCAAAGGTACGACCATGGACACCGGCGTCCATCCGCCGGTTGTGGCAATTACGGTGACCACTTTTTACCGGTCACACCCATGTGACTGGGGTTAACCTCCGGACGCGCCCACGTCGCAAAAACAGACCCTTTTCAGCCTCGCTTTCGCGGGGCTTTTTTCATGGAGCAAGTCTCATGGCCCGTCCTGCAACCGCCGCCGTTCGCCTGTTGACCGGCGAGCGCGAACCCGTGCGCCTGGCGACGACCGTGAACCTGGAAACGATCGTCATCGACGGTGTTGCCTGGATCCAGGGCCTCAAGGTCGTCGACGGCATCCAGACAGCGACCGGTGACCGGGTGCTGGTCAAGGACCAGGCCGACGCCAGGCTGAACGGCATCTATACGGCCTCGCAAGGCTACTGGTATCGCGCCGCCGATGCGCGAGCGGGTCGCACGATGCAGAAGGGAACGACGGTGCATGTCCAGGAAGGCGCGGCTTCGGGCAATTTCGTCTTTGTCTTCCAGACGCTGAACCCCGTGATCGGTACCGACGACATTGTCCTGTCGTTCTATCAGTCCGACGACACGGTCGGGGATATTCGGGAAGCCGCTCAAGACATCATCGACCAGGCCCAAGCAGCGGCCAATCTCGCGGCCGAAGCGATGACCACGGTAATTGATCCCCAATTCGCCACGCTCGCCGCCGCCCAGGCGTTTTCCCCGCCGATCGCCCCGACCTACATCCGCACCGCGTTCTACGACAGCCACCAAGTGGCGGGCAGCGGCGCCGTCTACCGCAAGAACGGAACCACGGCCGGGGATCTGGTGATCACCTTGAGCGACGGCGTGACGAAGGTGGGGTATGGGCTGGCAGACACGCCGATTGCATCACAGAAAGGCGCTCGCAAGAATAACTCCAATGACGATGCGCCGTCGGTGCAAGCGTCACACGACCTGGCGCTGGGCGGGGTCAGATTGCCAGCTGGTTCCTACAAGATGGTGCCAAGTTCAGTCTCGCCTTTCACCTTCGGCAATTTCTCCACCGTGAACGTCTATCGTGCGGTCGCTTTAACTGCGGACAATGTCACCTTCAATGGCCATGAGGCGGTATTGCACGGTGTGAGCCGAGCCAGCGCTATCGCGGCGGATGTCCAGCCGGTCTTCTCGACCGACAAGAACATGATTGTCGGCACCCGGAAGAACATCACATTTGACAGCATTACCTTCGACCCTGAAAATAATTCTGATCCAACGAACAGCAACCAACGCTTTGTATATGCGGTCGGCGTCGACGGACTGAGGTTTCTGGATACTAAGGGCAGTTCCAGCGGCAACCGGCGTGGCTACTACGCCCACATCCAGAACAGCAAGAATGTGCAGGTTGACGGACATCGTCACCAGAAGATTACGGGCGGCTTCAATGTTCGCTATGTCGATGGCTTCGTGATGACGAATTTCCTTTTCGAAGACTTCTCGGAAGCGATCGATCTCGACGGCGCCAGCCAACGTGTTGTCATCCGCAATGGAGCGTTCAAGTCGACCGCGCGCGTGAACCAGTGTATCGACGTCAACGACCAACTCGACGCTTCGATCGGTGATTTTTCAGTCAACAACACCGGAAATATCGTCACAATAAACTATAAGACGACGACGCCCGATACGTTTGCGGAATATGTCGCAGGCACGATTGTCAGGAATTTCCAGGTCGGAAAGCGCATCCTTCTGTCAAACATCTCGGGTTCCGCAGTCGGCTCAGCGGCCACTCCGGCTTTTTACATCGGTTGGGATTGGTCGGCAGGAAATCACGCCGGTGCGGCCCCGGTGCAGGACATTACCCTGCAAAACATTATGCTCGACGATCACGGCTACTTCGACATTCGCGAGGCGGTCAACCTGAAGCTCAAGGACATCACCTCCCGCCGGGCACAGTGTGGCTTCAACCATGCCGTGAACTGCATTTCAGCCGCGTCGAATGCCGATCAGATCGCATGGTCTGATCTCGACGTGGATATCGACGGACTGCGCATCGAGGCATCTGATAAAGGCGGCCTGAATATTTCGACACCTTCACAGGCAAAAGTTAGGCGACTGATCACGCGGGGAAACAACACGCTTGGTGGTGCATTTACGGATCTAACAATCACGGGGCTTGCCACTCGTGCCGGACGCGCTTCCATCGACGAGTGCGATATCGGCGGCAATGTTGTGTTGAACGGCGACAGCACCGCCATAGCGGCTTGGACTGGTGACACGATCTACAAGCGCAACGCTATTGTGACCAACGGCGGGAATTTCTATCGCGCAACAGCCGAGGGGAAATCGGCCAGCAGTGGCGGGCCAACCGGAACGGCACTTTCTGTCACAGATGACGGCTCGGCATCGATTGCGATGTGGGCGCCGTCGACCGTTTACAGTGTGGATTCAGTGCGATCGAACGGTGGCGCGTATTTCATTTGTGTGACGGCAGGCATTTCGGCTGTTGCAGGTGGTCCGGCTGGGACGGATCATCGGATCGCCGATGGTACTGTAGTTTGGCGGCCATTTGGTGGCGCGGTGACGTGGGAATATCTGCTTTTTCCGTATTCTCTTACGTGGGGGAAAAACAATCACGTCAAGGGGATGATCACCCTCCAAGGTGACGTGCAGAGGTACATATTCGGCGAAAGCATCGCCGCTCAATTCGGTGACTATGCTGCAACGGGGTTGATAAACAAGAGCGTGTTCGTAGCGCGTCGCCGTGGCAGGATTGTTCGGGCCAGCTACCAAGCGACTGCCGATGCCATGGCCGATGCGGCCAATTACCGGAATCTGATCTTGCGACGCCTTCGGGCAGGTGCTTCGGCAAACGTGTCGACCATTGATACCAGCGCAATAGGGTTGACGGCGCTCGTCATGCGCGACGGCGTTGTTGCTGCCAACTCAGCCGGCGCTGACCTGGAGCCGGGCGATGTCATATTCGTCAACTCAAATTCAGTCGGCGCAGGCAGGGCTCTGATAGGGCTTGGCGTAACGGTTGAGTTCATCGAGTTTTGAAGCCTGCGGTCGGGAACGACTGAAGGTGTGCTTTAACGTTGATCAGCGGGCGGCGTGATTCGCGATCACCCCCTAGGACCATGTCTGGCAAGCTCACGTAGCGCTAGCCGGCAGCGTTATTTGGAGGGCGTAAGCATCTTGCGTTTCACTTGACAATAATGAAGGTGTTTATTGCACGTGTCGCCAAGAATCAAAAAGGCATTCGAATGCGGCCCCTTCGCCACTTCGGGCTCCCAAAGTTGCTCTTTCTAGCCCCGGTACTCTTCTTCGCAGTTTCTCGAACCGACTATGCGAATTATGCCTCGTATGCCTTGGAAGGTGATATCGTCGCCTACTCAAGAGATTTCGCCTATGCGACCAGGGCAACATTCCTGGTTTATATGACGGCAGTGGCGCATGAGCCTGTGTTCATCGCCATGCATTGGCTTTACGCCAACCTGGGGTTTTCGATCTCTGACAGCATGCTAGCCAACAGCATGGTTATGGTCTCAGTCTACTATCTTTACTCGGTCAGACAAAGCGATAGCGTAATCCTTGGAGCGATATCGGCTGTCGGGCTGATCATGCTGCCATGGTTTGAGCAATTGGGTCAAAACACGTTGCGTCAAGGATTTTCGCTTATCTTCATTCTCGCGTTCTTTCTCGCGATTAACGACGGGAAGAAATACCGAGCCATCCTCTTTGCCGCTTTGGCGATCGGTAGCCACTATAGCGCTGCTCTATTCGTTGCGATCTATGTCTTGGCGGACATTGTTCCACGAAAATTTATAGTTTCGGCAATCGCCCTGATTTTCGCTGCTTATGTTACAAATTCTACTACTATCATTTCTAATATAATAATTACCCCGATTCTGGCGCAGGCTGGCCTATACACTCAGTACTCCTCCGACATGTTTATGAGCTACGGAATAGGATTCAAGGCCTTGTTTTTTTCCTATTCGTTGGTCTAATGCATCGCCAGTATCTTATTGATTAATATGGCGGCAAAGAAGTCGGATGAACGCCTTGGAAAGTATTGTGTCATCATGACGGTTATATACATGTTGGCGAGCGGACTACCTTATTACAACCGAGTCGCCATGATGCCGATGCTTTTGCTCCCGGTGGTGCTCGTGACGCTATATGCTCGTATAACCGCTCCACGCCGTTCTTCGGCATATCAGTGAAAATCATTCGACTAGGCGCTGGCTAGGCTCTTAACTCATATTCTGCGCATCGACTGAGGTGCCGTGGGTTGCTTTCTGGGGTCGCATCCCCTCGACCGTGAAATCTTATTGTCCGCCCGGGAAATATCGCTCAATCTTCAAGCAACCGTCACCATAGACAGCAACTCGCGGGCACCTGCGCCCGTTCTCAGAGGCGGCACCTACACTGTCGTGCTCGATGCGTGCGGATCGTCATTGCCGCCCAGAAAGTACAAGCGAGCGGCCACGTTGTTGAGGCACAAAGTGCCACTGAAATTGGAAGCACGAGGGACCCGATTCAAAAGAACCCGTCCTGTGAAGTTCGCATTTGAGACCGCGTAAACTGCCGCCCGCCCGATCGAAACGGCAGCCGGAACCGTTCCCAAAGCGATGAAACCAGACTGCGAAAAACCCCGTCCATCGGCCTTGAGTAGATAGCTGAGGCCGAGGCGCGTAGCATGAGAACAACAAGCGCGAATGATATTGTTGCTTCACTAAGCTACGAGCCTGGTGGATTGCGTTCGGCCGCTGCGATTTCGCAGGTCTCGGTGATCGCACCTCGACGTTGTCCGTGCCCTCTCTCCCAAAGATCTGTGTGCCGACCAAGAACACCACAGCGCCCACCGGTATGGCTGCCCGCCAATCAACGCCATGATCCTCCAGCCCATCGCTCGCCGGGACATGTCGCGAGCAGATTGAACCATCGTGTCCATCCTCCCTGCCTAGCAAAACCGATCCGAAAGGAAACATAACCATGGACCGCAACTTCGCGCGGGCGCTTGCGCTCGTTCTGAAATCTGAAGGGCTCTGGTCGGACAATCCGGCCGATCCAGGCGGCGCCACCATGAAGGGGGTGACGCTCGCCAATCTCCGTCGCTACGTGAAGGCCGAGGCGACGAAGGCGGACCTCCGCAGCATTGGCGACGCGCAAGTTGCCGCAATCTACCGCCGTTTCTACTGGGACGCCGTGCTCGGCGCCGAACTGCCCGATGGCGTCGACTTTGCGGTGTTCGATTTCGCGGTGAACAGCGGGCCTGGGCGGGCGGCGAAATACCTGCAGGCGGCCGTGGGCGTTGCCCAGGACGGCCGGATCGGACCGGCGACCATCGCGGCAGTCGAGGCAAAACCGGCCGGCGTCATCATCGATGCGATCTGCGATGGGCGGCTGGCGTTTCTCAAACGGCTGCCGACATGGGCAACGTTCGGGCGCGGCTGGTCCGATCGGGTGAGGTCGGTGCGGGTTCAGGCCTTGCTGATGTCGGCGCAACATGCCGCGGTGGCCGCGCCGGCGACTGTCCCGCAACCGTCCAAAGCCGAAACCACCGCTACCGAGGCGCAGACGGTCCAGCCGGTGCCTCGGGTACCGCCATCCGGCGGCAAGACGGCTGCAGCGGCCGGTATTCTCTTGCTCATGGCCGCAGCGCTCACGGCGTTCCGGCATCACCTCACCGGTTTTTTCGGGAGCCTCTTTTGATGACATGGTTCAATACCAACGCCTTACACAATCTCCTCAACACGCTGATCGCCATCATCTGCGGTGGCGCCCTTGCCGGCTTCGACTGGACGATGTTCGGGGTGAGCGACCGCGCCGCGCTTCAGATCAGCGGCACTATCGCCCTTGCCAAGATCATCATCAACGCGGTGCGTGACGGTCCGCGCGGCATGATCGTGCCGCCGGCCAAGGAGACATGAGATGGGAACGCTCGCACTGCTTGGCCAGGTCTGGCCATATCTCCTTGCAACGGGTGCCGCGCTCGCCGGTCTCTGGACGGCCTACGCCAAGGGCAAGGCCAACCAGAAGGCCAGGCAAGATGCCGCCGACGCCGCGGCTCGCTCCGAAGCCCAGAAGATCGATGATGCCGTTGCCGGCCGGACGCCGGACGACAACCGGAGGAGGCTGGGCAAATGGTCAAAATCCTAGCGCTTTCCCTCACGCTGGCCGGCTGCACCACATCGGGCGGGTCGTTCTGCGCGGCCGGGCATCCCATCCGGCCGACACAGGCAGAGGTGGCGACTCTTTCCGACGCGTCGGCAGCGGCGATCCTGGCTCATAACGAAAAGGGTCAGAAGCTCTGTGGATGGAGACCGTGATGCACGAAATTTTCGACCTGCTTGGCATCAAGGGACCGGTCGTGGCGGCTGGCCTTGCCGGCGGCGTTCTGCGCGCGCTCTCGCGGCATCGCTACAAATTGCGCGAAATGATAGCGTCGCCAATCTGTGGCGCCTTGGCGGCGGCATATCTGACGCTGCCGGCGGTGTCCTACGCCAGGATCACCGGCCTGCCGATGCCGGATCCCGTCGACGACACCACCACACTGGCAGCGGCCTTCCTGATCGGCGTCTGCGCCATGTGGATCTCGGACGTCTTGTTCGAGTTTGTCGCGAGGCGATTCAAGCCGCCGTCAGATGAGTAGCTGCTGGCTCCGGTCGGCGTTGTCTGTTGGCATCTGCTTGACAGCATGCCCGAGACACTTTCGGCATAGAGCCGCGCCGAAAGAGCCGCCAGACGCGGTATAGTCCTCATTTCATTTCCACGACTGCCATTTTTGCCCGCCTCGGCTCGCGCCGGGGCGGGCCATTTTGCGTTTCGGCTCGATGCGGCGGCGATTCGGATTGGCAAGCCTCAAGCCAGGATGTTGACCGCGCGTGCCGCGACCAGCGCGATGGTCAGCAGCGAGATCATGGATTCCGCCATCATCAACAGCTTGGCGCGCTGGGAGAGTGGCAACGTATCGGTGGGCGAAAACGCTGTCGCATTGGTGAAGGCAAGGAAGAAATAGTCGACGAAGCCGGGCAGCCAATCGCGAAGGTCACGGTCGTTCAGCGTCATCTGTGCGAACAGGAAGTCGGCCTGCGCGAGCTTGACGAGCCCGCAGGTCGGCGGTCCACCGCGATCGGTGCTCCAGAACCACAAGGCAAAGACGATGACGTTGGTGACCCATATGTTGAGCGCATCGATCAGCAGCGTCGTGCCGCTGTTGCCGGCATGGCCCTCCAGCAAGGCACGCACCAGCAAGAACAGCGAACCACAATTCATGAGGCTGATGATGGCGGTCATGGTTAGCGCGGTTCTGCGGATCATGATGCGAAACTGGCCGATCGCATGCCACTCGTGATCATCGACCGCCTTTCGGGTGGCGGCCTGTGTCCAGGCCGTGGCCACCGACAAGGGCAGCAGCAGGGCGGCCTCCAGCACCGGCGCCAGCCAGCGCGGCCCAAATGAGAGGTTGTTGATGACCAGAAGCTGCAGGCAGATGATAACCAGAACGGCCGCGCGCGCCATCCAGAAGTCGAGCGCACGGTAGTGGATGACGGCGTGGTGGTGGCGCATTGGGATCCGGATTTTTCAGGCTAGGTCAGCCGTGCAGCGCTATCGTGGCTGGAGAGAGGAGCGCCGATACTCCTGCTCGATAATGGTGCTGCAATGGCACATAGCTATACTTTTTTGTAAGCTTCGACGTTTGGGCTGTTCGTCAAACCGGACTATGTGATCTAAGCGCCGCATGGCGGGGATAGATGGATCCATGGACGACTGGGTGCCGGCGGAATTGGTTGCCGCCGGCGTCGATTCCCCATCGGTTTTGTCCAGTCTAACCCGTCGTCCCTTGTATTTGCTGGCGATTTTGTGCCTGACGCAGATATTCTGCTGGACGGTGGCGCCCGCACTCGTCAACGTCTCACCGCCCAACGATGTCGTCGAAGGCTTCATGTGGGGCCGCGAATGGGTGCTGTTGAGCTACAAGCATCCACAGCTTCCCGCATGGCTGCTCGAGACCAGCCATCTTCTGACCGGATCGTTCCGCTGGCCGCAATATTTCGTGGCCCAGCTGACGATCTCGGCGACTTTCGTCCTGGTCTATCTGCTGGCCCGCGACCTGATAGGGCAGAAGCGTGCGCTGGCTGCCGTGCTTTTGATGCCGTCTCTCTATTTCTTCGGCTGGCCGACCCCGCAGTTCAATCATGACTACGCGCAGATGCCCTTCTGGGCCGCTATCTGCTGGCTGTTGTGGCGTGCAGGGCGTGGTGGTGGGCCGGGCTGGTGGCTTGCGCTCGGACTTGTATCGGGCGTCGGGCTCTACGCCAAGTTTTCCACCGCCCTGCTGTTGCTGTTCGGTGCGATTTGGCTGTTGTCCGACCCGCGGGCACGCAGTCGGCTCGCCACGCCTTGGCCATGGCTTGGCCTTGTGGTTTTCGTCGCTGTCGCTGCGCCGCTGGCCGTCGAACTCAACCGCGTCGATTTCCTGCCGCTGACCTATGCTGCCTGGCGCGATCAGTGGGTGCTGGCCCATCGCTCCCGCTTCTATTATATCGGCGTCCAGATGGCCGGGCTCTGCGGCTTCGTTCTGGTGCTGGCGATATCAGGGCTGCTGCGGCGCTCGGCGCCGCCGCAAGAGCCCGTTGGGCGCGGTATTCTCGTTTACCTCTTGTGGATGGGGCTTGGCCCGGCGCTCCTCGTCATGGTGGCGTCCCTGTTCACCGGGGCAGGCGAGGCCTGGGGCGCGCCGATGTACAATCTTGCTGGCGTTGTGGCGCTTGCCTTGCTGGGCCACCGCCTCGGCACCGTCGAGATGCGAAAGCTGGCGATCTGCGCGTTCGTCTGCATCATCGGCATATCTGGTGCTTATGCGGGGATCCGCTGGACGAAATGCAATTTGCGTGGACGGATGGACGCCGTCTGTTGGCCGGCGCAGAAGATATCGGATGAGGCCGAGGTCGTCTGGCACGCGGCCGCGCCCGGTCGGCTCGACATCGTCGGCGGCCATCCCCTTATCGCGTCGCTGGCGGGCCTCAACGCCTATGACAAGCCGTCGATCTTCACCGACCTGAACATGCAGTATGCCCCCTGGATCACCAAGGATCGGCTGCGCGACCACGGCATACTGCTGGTCTGGCCTGGGCGCGACGTGCCACCTCGACTGCAGGTGTGGGTGGGCAACGTCCCGGTCAAAACCGTTCTTTTCGACTGGTCGCTCAGGGCGCCGCCGGTGGTGGTCAGCTTTGCCGCCATTCCGCCCGGCGCGCCGCAGTTGGCGAATGCGATCGACAGCCTCGCCCAAACGAGCAACTGAAGCAGGTCGGCGGTCCGCTGGACGGAGCAAGAGACAATGCCCATTTATGGGAGATCCAAGTTGATTTTGCGCAATTCCAGACGGAAAATCGCTACACGTTTTTCCTGGAATTGCTTTTGAGGAGACGTGATATGGCGACTTCGACCGAACGTGCAGTTCTTGCCGGCGGCTGTTTCTGGGGCATGCAGGATTTGATACGGCGCTATCCCGGCGTCATCTCCACCCGTGTCGGCTATAGCGGCGGCGACGTGCCCAATGCCACCTATCGCAACCACGGCACCCACGCCGAAGCCATCGAGATCAATTTCGACCCGGCCATCATCAGCTATCGCACGCTGCTGGAGCGCTTTTTCCAGATCCATGATCCGACGACCCGCAACCGGCAGGGCAACGATGTCGGGCTGAGTTACCGCTCGGCGATCTATGACACCAGCGACGAACAGAAGCGCGTCGCCGAGGACACTATCGCCGATGTCGATGCCTCGGGTCTGTGGCCGGGCAAGGTCGTCACCGAAGTGGCGCCGGTCGGTCCCTTCTGGGAAGCCGAGCCTGAGCATCAGGACTATCTGGAGAAATATCCCAACGGCTACACCTGCCACTTCGTCAGGCCGGGCTGGAAGCTGCCGGTTCGCGAAAAGGCTGTTTCGTAGACTTCACAACCGGCGACTGTGCCGGCTCGACGAGACCGTCGAGCGGCTTCGTCGCAGGCCAAGCCCTTTCAGGTCACTGCGCCTTGTCACCTCGGTGCAGCCGTCGAGCGCCTGATATCAAGGACTGCGCCATCTTAGCACGCCACGTGGCAAATCAAGCGCGGCTAGGAACACGCTGCGGGGGGTAACGCCTGCTGCGTTGGGTATGACGTTGACCCTTGGCGGCTGCGAGACCGCGCCCCGCTTGAAAAGATCGATAATGCCAGCTTGGCCTTGTTTAGGAGTGCCCGGTTCCGCGGGCGCCCAAAAAAGCCGCGGAGCATGCGCTCGCGGCTTCCTCGGTTGCCGGCAATGGCCTACTTACCGCAGTGGTTATCGTTGACCGTCGGCACAGAGGTGCCCGGCGAGGTGTGGGTGGCGTCAGGCTGCGCGCCCTGCGGGCCGGCCGGGCAATTTCGATCTGCGTTCGAATTCATGTCGCCGGGCATGCCGGTCGTGCTGTTGGTTATGCCGAGGTCGACAGTACCGGGCCTAACCGTATTCGGCGAAGCCGGGGTGTTCGGCTCCACAGTCACCGACTTCCCGCTGCCGGCGCCATCGCCACTTGCGTTATTGCTGCCGGCACTTTGCGCCATGGCTGACATGGCCAGACCAATCGTGAGAGCCGAAGCTGCGAGGATTTTCATGAACATGGTTTGTCTCCATTTCTGTGAACTCGTCGCTTGTTTCTACGAAGGTGATCGCATTTGCGACTATGGGGACAACCGGTCGCGGCAGCGAAGGTTCCCGATAAAATTTCGCTCCAGAAACATCGGCGTCTTCGACCCAAGAACCACGCCTGGCGCAATGCTTTTTGGTGCAGCGCGCTGAAAAAATGGCTTTCACTTCGGTTTGATTGGTGCTTTAACCCGCGCATCCACAGGGGTGCTCCGTACGGTCGGGGCTGAGACGGGGGCGGCAAGCCCACAGACCCTAAAAGCTGATCTGGGTAATACCAGCGGAGCGAGGCGGGCCATGTTTTCAGGCGCACAGATTTCCCTATATCCCATGGCCGACGATTTCGTCGGCGTCATCCTTGGCGCGCTGGGCGCGCTCGGTCCCTATCGCGACAAGCTCCGGATCGAGACCGACGACATCTCGACCCTGCTGGTCGGGCCACCCGAGGTGCTGTTTCCAGCCATGCGCGACCTCTTCGTGGCGGCGGCGCGCAGCGGTAAACATTGCGTGCTGTCAGCCACCATCTCACGCGGCTGCCCGGGCGAGCCCGACGATCCGATCTGCCGCTCCGATGCCCTTGGCGGACCTGTCGGGCCACTCGGCCCGCGCAGGGATGCGGCCATCGCGGCGGTGCGCGGCGCGGCTTCGACTGGCCAGCCGGCGGCAGCGCAGTTCTCGCTCTATGTGATGGGCACCGACGACCATATGGACGAGATCTACGGCTGCATCGATTTTCTCAAGCAGTCGGGCGTCTATGAGCGCTCTAAGCATTTCTGTACGAAATTGCGCGGTGATGCGGGCCCGATCTTTTCGGCGCTTGACGCGGCATTCTGCCGCTTCGGACCGGGTGCCGGCCACGTAACCCTTGACGTCACGGTTTCAGCCAACAGCCCGTCGGCCGTCTGAAACAGCCGCCGCCTATGCGCGGCCGTCAAAGGTTACCTGCCGTGGTCCCATCCCCAGTTTCTTCGCGCCCGATCGCGAGCCTTCTTATCAAGGCGGTACCGGTGACGATGTCGGTCGGACTGCTCCTGCTGGCCTGGGAGCTTTATGCCACCTATTCCGGCATCAAGCCGACGACACTGCCGGCGCCGTCACGCGTCCTCGCGCAAGCGATGCTCAATCGCGAGGCGTTGGTCGACAACGCCATTCCGACCATCCGCGCCACGCTGCTTGGCTTTGCCTGTTCGCTCAGCGTCGCCTTTGCGCTGTCGATACTGGTCGACTTTTTCCAGCCGCTGCGCCGCGCGCTGTTTCCCGTCTTCATCGTCAGCCAGACATTGCCGCTGGTGGCGATCGCGCCGCTGGTGGTGCTGTGGTTCGGCTTCGGACTGGCGCCCAAGATCATGCTGGTGGCGCTGGTCACCTTCTTTCCGATGCTGGTGGCATTGGTCGAGGGTTACGAGTCGACCGAGGCCGAGATCGGCCAGATGCTGCACGCCATGGGGGCAGGGCGCTGGCGCGTCTTCGTGCTGGCGCGGCTGCCTTCGGCGCTGCCTTACTTCTTTGCTGGCCTGAGGATCTCCATCACCTATGCCGTGGTCGGCGCTATCTTCGCCGAATATGCGGGTGCGGCGAAGGGCTTGGGCATCTATATGCTCAACGCCAAGAACAATTTCCACCCCGACCTGGTGCTGGCTGCCGTCGGCGTCAGCGCAGCGCTTACACTTGTCCTGTTCGGCTTGACTGTACTGTTGCAGCGCCTTGCCATGCCTTGGGAGGGCAAACAAACCGCAGGGAAGCGGCGATGAGCCGGCTCGAACTGCGGCATGTGCGCAAGGCGTTCGGTGGGCTCGACGTGCTGGCCGATATATCGCTGAGTGTCGGCGCTGGTGAGTTCGTCTCGGTGCTTGGGCCCTCGGGCGCCGGCAAGTCGACGCTGTTCCAGCTTCTGACCGGCGCCGAGCACGGCGAGGGCGAGATGTTGTTCGACGGCGCGCCCCTCGATGACCACGGCAGGCATTTCGCCTTCATGCCGCAACGCGACGCGCTGATGCCGTGGCGACGCATCCTCGACAACACGACGCTGGGGCTCGAAGTGCAGGGCATCGGGCGCAAGGCGGCGCGGGCACGTGTTGCGCCGCTGTTTGCCGAGTTCGGGCTTGCTGGCTTCGAGCGGCATTTTCCTGCTCAACTGTCCGGCGGCATGCGCCAGCGTACGGCCCTGCTGCGCACGGTGGTGCAGGAGCGCGACATGCTTTTGCTCGACGAACCGTTCGGCGCGCTCGACGCGCTCACGCGCACCGCGATGCAGCGCTGGCTTGAGCGGATGTGGCGGGATCACCGCTGGACGGCGCTCCTGATCACCCATGATGTGCGCGAAGCCGTGTTCCTGTCCGACCGCATCTATGTGCTGTCGGCGCGCCCGGCCCGCATCGTGCGTGAAATCAAGGTCCCACTGCCGCGCCCGCGCAACTTTGGCGGCGATGCTGCGCGCCAGGCAAGTGCGCTCGAGGCCGAGATCCTCGACATCATCCTCAACCCCAACCCATCCAAAGGAAACGACCATGATTGACTTGACGCGCCGGCAGGCTCTGCTGCTGACCCTTGCGACCGGCCTTCCGCTCTTTGCCGGATCGGGGCGAGCCCGGGCACAATCGGCGGCGCAAAAGGTCACCGTCGCACTCGACTGGACGGTCAACACCAATCACATCGGCCTGTTCGTCGCTCGCGACAAGGGGTTCTATTCCGAAGCTGGACTCGAGGTCGAGATCCTGCCTTACAGCGATACCGGCGCCGGCACGCTGGTCGCCAACCGCGTCGCCGATTTCGGCATCAACGGTACCATCAGCCTGTTCACCCAGAAAACCGCCGGGGCCGACTTGAAGGGCGTCTATGCCGTGGTGCAATCCGAAACCGGCCGCGTGGTTTTCAATGCGGCACGCAGCGAGATCAAAAGCCCGAGGGACCTTGACGGCCTGACTTATGGCGGCTTCGGCAGCGCTTGGGAAAACGCACTGATCGGCACCATCATCCGTCACGACGGCGGCAAAGGCAATTTCGAGACGGTGACGCTGGGTACCTCAGCCTATGAGGCGCTGGCCAACGGTTCGGTCGACTTCACGCTCGAAGTCTCGACCTGGGAAGGCGTCGAGGCCGAGTTGAAAGGTATCAAGCAGCGCAGCTTCGTCTATGCCGACTATGGCGTGCCCGATGAGCACACGACACTGATCTCTTCGAGCGAAGCCTATCTCCAGGCAAATCCGAAACCTGCCGCCGCCTTCATCCAGGCAACGCGGCGCGGCTACCAGTTCGCTGTTGATCATCCCGATGAGGCGGCAGCCCTATTGGTCGCCGCCAACAAGGACACGCTGACCAATCCGGCACTGATCGAGGCTTCGCTGAAGATGCTGGTCGACGGCCATTATCTGCGCAGCCAAGGCGGTGCCATCGGGACGATGGATCCGGCCAAGATGGAAGCGATCGGCGACTACCTCTTCGCGTCCGGAATCCTGCGCGATGCCAATGGCAAAGTGCTGACGCAACGCCCTGATTTCGCGAAATATTTCAGCAATTCAGCTCTGGGGTAGGGAGCCAATCGGCTCTTCGACCTTCGAGGAAATCGCTGGCCAGCCAAGAAGCTCACGAGGTGCGGCAGCTCTACGTCAGACCCACAGATCAGCAGACCCGACCGATTCAATTCCGGACGATCTCATAGAGCAGAGTGGTTTTGATGTGTCGCCCGGGTTCACCCTGCAGTGACAGGGCGGCTGCGTAGAGTTTTGCTACGGCTGGGCAGAGACCTTCGAATTCCCGGCTCATATTGGCAATGGCAGTCATCTCGGCGGGAGTGCCGCCAGCGTTGATGAAAGCGTCGGCCAGCAGCGACCAGTCTCCGTCGCTGGCAGCGGCGGCCGGCAGACTGCCATTCTTCGCTGCGCCGAAAGCGTGGAACAGGGTGGCGCCGACCTTGTCCATGTCGATCAGGAAATCCTGGTCCGGCGTGCCGAGTGCATCCGGCCCTTCACGAAGGTAGTTGTTGCAGATGGCAGCGGTTTCCCGCGCCATGACATGGTTGAGCATATCCGATTGTGCACGCAGCGCTTCGGCGGCTTTGCCGTCCGGAGCCGAGGACAGCAGGGATGCGTATCTTCGCCTGAGATCGGCGACAGCCATCCTGCTCGCATTTCGCACCTGATCGACATTTCCAAGTCTGGCCACGGCCGTGATTTTTTCCACGACGACGTCGTAGTCGTCTGGAAACTCCTGCTTGATTGCCTTGAAAATCTGGCTTCCTTGGCTTTCAATCTGTTCGCTTACCTGAGCTGTGGTCAGCATTTGTGGATCGGGCGAACCCGCCACCGTCTGGTAAAGATATTTGCCGCCGGCAAAGCCGAGCGCCCAGGGCAATACCTTTATCGCAACAAACGACAAAGCGGCGACCGCCGCCACGCTAAAGCCTTTCCAACGTCCCATCCACCGGCCCTCCCTGAACCTGTCTAGTTCGCGCCGAGGGTCCGCGCCTTCTTGCGGTCGGCTTCGGCGCGCTTGTGATTGTCCTTGGCCTCCCACGCAACGGGTTCGACTGGCCGGACCCTGTCGTCTGCGGCCTGTTCGTTGCAGGTACCTGTCCGTTTCGGATCGAGCTTGATTGCCTGTCTGCAGTCGGCAGCGGCAATCACGTAGTCTCCTACAGACGCCCTGGCCAGGGCGCGATCGTAATAGGCTTCGGCATTGTTGGGATCGAGCCCGATTACAAAGCTGAACGAGTCTATCGCGCCTCCGACATAGCCTTGAATCTGCTGGTTCAACCCCCGTTGCAGATTCCAGGCGATAGCCGCTGAATTGTCCTGCTGGGGAGCGGCCATAGGTGCATCCGCAGACGGAACTTCACCGCCTGTCACCTGCTCGTTGCAGGCGCCGGACCGTTGTGGTTCGAGTTCCATGGCTTTTCGGCAGTCGGCCGTCGCGCGGTCACGATCGCCTTTGCGGGTCAATGCGAGCGCGCGGCCGAAATAGGCGGCAGCATCCTTCGCGTTGACGTCGATCACCTTATCGAAATCAGCTATGGCGCGATCATTGTCGCCTGTATTCGTCCAGGCGACGGCCCTGTTGTAGTAGCCGTCCGCGCTGTCGGGGGCGAGCCCAATCGCCCGATTGGCATCGGCAACTGCGCGCGGCCAGTCGCTCTTGCCAATCCAGGCAGCGCTTCGATTGGCATAGGCGTCGACGCTTTCCGGATCGAGGCTGATGGCATGGTCGAAATCAGCTATCGCAAGGTCGTAGTCGCCTTTGGAAGCGTGGGCGATGCCTCTGTTGACATACACTGCGGCGCCTTGTGGATCGAGGCGGATCGCCTCGTCATATTCGGTGATAGCCCTGTCGTGGTCGCCCTTGCGTTGCCAGGTGGCGCCGAGACTGTTGCGCGCATTGCGGTTTTGCGGATCGACAGTGAGCGCCTGCTCGAAATCGATAATAGTCGCGTCGGTCTTGCCTTTGCGAAAGAAGGCCAGGCCACGGCTGTAGTAGGCGTCGCCGGAGCCAGGCTCGAGGCTGATTGTGACATTGAAGTCAGCGATAGCGCGGTCGTTTTCCCCCTTGTTGTACCAGGCAGCCCCGCGATTGAAGTAGGCCGAGGCATCTCTGGCATCGAGCATGATCGCCTCGCTGTAGTCGGCGATCGACCGGTCGTAATCATGCTTGTCGTCCCAGGCGAGGCCGCGACGGAAATGGGCGATGACACGGTTCCGCGACGGTTCGGTCTTGTCGTCGGCAATCGGTGTGCAGGCGGCGATGAGCTGATCGGCACCGATCTCGCTGTCGCTGAAGCAGACGGCGTTATCCTTGCCGGCGGCGAGCGCGGATGTGTTCAGGATAAGGAGGACGACAAGGCTTGCCAGCGACCAGCGCACCCATGGAAGGGCTGTCGTCAGCGCGAATAATCCGCTTACGGCGGCAGCCAGCCCCGCACCTTTCCAACGTGCCATTTCGCTGGCCCCCCGAACACCCGCCTCAGCGGTGATCTGCCTATTGTTCGTCATTTGTTCCAAAAATGCAAGCAGAAATTGCAGAGCGGAATGGATGAGACCTGTCTGCCGCCATGGTGCCGGGCCGACTTCTTGCGAGCGGCAAAGGCGCGCTTCGCCTGCATCCCCGGTCCCGACATATCCCGTTTGATGCCGATCTGATCTTGTTGATTAACCGCCCGGCAATGGTTGCGTGCAAAGGTTGCCCCGAGGGATCATTGGGGTGCTTGCCTTGCTCATATCAAAAAGCGAAACCCTTTCGCACATCAATGACGACAGGATCTTGTCCGCGGCTCGGAAGCGCGAAATCCTGGTCGATTTGCGGGAAGGTTTCTTTCGGATCTGCGCGCTGGCTTTCGCGGGGATGTTCGTCTACCGTGGCGTGTATCACCTCATGCTTGACCCGACCCGCCTCAACGTGGCGCTGGTGGCGATTTCCGAGGTTCTGACCTTTACCTGGCTGCTTCTGTCGCGGCGACCGCAGGTTCGCGACTGGAACCCGCTCACGGCAGTTGTCTCCGTGGTCGCCAGCTTCGGTGTCGGCTTCATCGACCTGGAGCCGGGGGCAGCCATCATCCCGGTCTATGCCGCCGCGCCGCTGCAAGCCCTGGCGTTGGGGTTCGTGATCTGGGGAAAGATATCTCTGGGGCGTTCGTTTGCCATTCTGCCGGGCAATCGCGGTGTGATGACCGGCGGTGCCTACCGTCTGGTGCGGCACCCGATTTATGCCGGCTACCTTGCCGGCCATGTCCTGTTCCTGTTGTCCGCCTTTTCCTTCTACAATCTCGCCGTCTATGCCGTGATCACCTTCTTCCAGGTGCATCGCATCTTGCGCGAAGAGGCGCTGCTGGCCGCCACGCCGGAGTACCGGGACTATATGAAGCGCGTCCACTACAGGCTGTTCTACGGGATCGTCTGACAAGAAGGCCTATCGGCTGCGATCACAGCCATCTCGGCGGCGATGCGATCCCTGGCCAGGGGCTTATGCGTTGCCCTGGGCGTCATCCATGGGCGCAGCCGCAATCGTCGGAGTAGAGCGTCAGTCATCAAGAGCGATCGCGATCTCGTGACCGCCTTGATACCAGCACGCACCCGATTGTGATGTGCGACGATCCGTTTGTGATCCGGCTCGTTTCGGAATTTTCGTAAAGTCATCGCGGTCCACACCCCCCGTGGAAACAAGAGGAGAGGGTCCCACCCCTTGTCCTCCTCCAAGGCCCGCCCCGGTTCACCCGTGGCGGGCTTTTGCTTGGCGGTCGAGGAGCCGCGTGGGTCAAGCGTCGAGGAGGGCAACGGTTTTCCGGGGCTCAATCCTAGCCGCCGGACGTTTGGTTCGGGTCAGATACTGGCGCCGATCGATTACTCCATGTCAGGCACATCGCCGCTGACGAAGAGCGTTTTCGGCGGGCCATATTCGCCCGGCGTCGGATCGGCCTCGCGGCTCCAGGCGATGACGCCGGCATGCTTTGCCGCCAGAGCCCTGGCGGTGCGTATGGCGCGATCCTCGCTCTGCTGGTCGGCGGGTCCAAAGGCTGGAAATAAGTCGCCGTCCTCGCCGCGATCGAATGCGACCACGACGATCAGCCTGGGATTTTTCTGGCCACTGGAATCGGACACTTGCACCTTAGGCGCGAAACCTATCACAATACAGGGAATTGGGCCGGCTCGTTCGATTCCGGGAGGTGGGGTGGTGCAAGACCAGCGTTTCGATGAGCCGGTCCGGATTGCGCTCGGCCGATCGCGAAATTCGATCTTCAACGTGGAGCGGGTCGCTCAGGCTGCCGACATCCTGATGAACCGCTGGCCGGTTGCGACCGGTCAACGGCACATGGTTGCTCGCAAGGTCTGCCTGGCCGTGCTTGAGGGGAAGAAAGAAGCCTCGGCGGCACGGGCGGCATTCATCAACGCCGCGATCGAGGCGGATATCCTCGTTGAGCCCCGTGAAGTGTCGATACCGTAACGGGTCCGGCCAGGATTGAATCAAGAACCAGCGCTATCCTCTTGATGGTGGTCGGCCTTCGCAATCCGTATGCCCGCCTGTCGTCGACGCTTTTTTGTAGGCGTTCCCCAAAATCCGCGCCCGTTTGCTCGTCCTCAGGTCATGTTGACACGGCGTCCGTGGATCTGTATTGAACAGGATTATACAGGTTCACTGAACAGGTACCTATATGAAACGGCGCGCGGTTCAACTGTCTCCCGGCACCGGCAAGCCCGAACAGATCGCCACGGTTCTCGAACATGAGATCCGCTCCGGCGTTCTCGGTTTCGGCGACCGCCTGCAAAGCGAGAACGAACTCGTCCAGCGCTTCTCCGTCAGCCGCAATACGGTCCGCAAGGGCCTCGAGGAACTGTCCAGCCGCGGGCTGATCACCACCAAGGTCGGAATCGGCTCCTTCGTCACTTTCGATGGCAAGCCGGTCGACGACGCCATCGGCTGGTCGCGGGCGTTGGCCGATGCGGGCGCCAATGCCGAGACGCGGACGCTGCGGCTGGAGGTCATCGAGGATACCGATCTGGCTTCGCTGCTTGGTATCAAAAGCCCGTTCTTCATCGCCGTCGACCGGGTGCGTACCAACGCCAGCGACGGCCATGCGATCTCCATCGAGCGCAGCCGGCTGCCATTGTCACCCGAGCTTGAAGACGTGCCGTTGCGCGGATTGCGCGAGGGCTCGCTGCACCAGACGCTGCGCGCCGCCGGCCTCATTCCCGACCACGGCGAGGAATGGGTGGAGATCGAGATGCTCAACGCCGAGGACGCCACTATCCTCGGCTGCCCGCAAGGCACGCCGTTCCTGCGCGGCCGCCGGTTGACGCGCGCCGTCGACGACCGGCCGATCGAATATGTCACCAGCCTGCTCAACCCCGCGCATTTCGCGCTGCATATGAGGTTCTGAGCGATGCCGGACACAGCCAAGGACCCGCTCGATCGCGCCATGGGCGCGCTTGTCGGCGGAGCGCTGGGAGATGCGCTCGGCATGCCGACGCAGCTTTTGTCGCCGGCCCGGATTGCCGAACTCTACGGCCATGTCGAGGATTTCATCGCGCCTTTCGCCAATCATCCAGTGTCGAAGGGATTGGCTGCCGGTACCATCACCGACGATACCGAACAAGCGCTGCTGCTCGGCCGCATTCTCGTCGAATCCGGCGACCGCTTCGACCATAAGCGCTGGGTCAATGCGCTGCTCGACTGGGAACGCGCGGTCAAGGCGCGCGGCAGCTATGATCTTTTGGGACCGTCGACCAAGCGTGCCATCGACGCTATCAACAGTGGCGTGCCTGCAGAGGAAGCGGGACGCAGTGGCGACACCAACGGTGCGGCCATGCGCATTGCCCCGGTCGGCATCATGATGCCGCTCGAACCATTGGGGGCATTCGTCGACAAGGTGGCGGAGACCTGCCGGGCCACGCACAACACCTCGATCGCCATCGCCTCCGCCGCTGCTGTTGCCGCCGCTGTCAGCCGCGGCGTCGCCGGCGGTGGTTGGCGCGATGCTTCCGCCAGCGCTGTCGCGGCGGCGAGGCGAGGGGCGACGCTCGGCCATTGGGTCACCGGCGGCGACATCGCCGCGCGTATCGTCTGGGCACAGGACATCGTGCGCGGCAAGGCGATCAGGGATGCGATCCGGCTGATCACCGATCTGGTCGGCACCGGCGTCGCCAGCCAGGAATCCGTTCCTGCTGCCTTCGCGGTGCTGGAAGTCGCCCGGGGCGATGCATGGAAAGCAGCGGTCATCAGCGCCAATCTCGGCGGTGATACCGACACGATCGGCGCCATCGCGGCCGGCATGGCCGGCGCCTGCACCGGCTTTTCCCGGCTGCCGCAACAGCACATCGCCCGGCTAAAGGGCATCGACATGTCAGAGGTTCGCGCGCTTGCGGCCGACCTCGTCGCGGCACGGGTGGCGAAAACTGCCTCCGGCAAGGACGCGGCGGCATGAATGGTCGTCTCGTCCATGTCGGTAGTGCCGTGGTCGACTATGTCTACCGCATCGACGCCTTGCCGGCGCCCGGCATGGAGAAGACGGCATCGAGCTTCGCCCAGGTGGCCGGCGGCGGATTCAACATGATGGTCGCGGCCAGCCGCACCGGGATGAAGGTGGTTTTCGGCGGCCAACTCGGCAGCGGGCCGAATGGCGACTTCCTGCGCGCCGCTTTCGCCGCCGAGGGCATCGCGACACTGACACCGCCATCACCCTTGATGGACAGCGGCAATTGCATCGCCATGATCTCGAGTGATGCCGAACGCACCTTCGTGTCGTGGCCGGGGGCCGAAAGTGTGCTCAGCCTCGAATTGATGGCGCCGGTCGCGGTGGCGTCTGATGATTGGGTGTTCACCTCCGGCTACACGCTGAGCTACCCCGCAAGCCGTGGCGTGCTGGCGGACTGGATCGAGTCGCTGCCGGACGAAACCCCTTTCGTCTTCGACCCGACGCCGGTCGTCACGGACATTCCGCGCCCGATCCTGTCGCGGGTGCTTGCCCGCACCACATGGCTGAGCTGCAACACGACGGAGGCGGCCGAGATCGCCGGCACGGGCGATGTCGAAATTGTCGCGGCACGACTTCTGGACGACCATTGTCCGCAGGCTGCCGGCGTGGTCATCCGCTGCGGCGCAAAGGGCTGCCACCTGCGGTTGGCCGATGGGTCAGCGTGGACCATTGGCGGCTACGCGGTCACCGCAATCGACACCAACGGCGCCGGCGACACCCATATCGGGGCTTTCGTCAGCGCGCTGGCGCGCGGCGCCCCGCCCTTCGAGGCAGCGCGTTACGCCAATGCCGCGGCCGCCATTTCGGTTACCCGCCATGGCGGCTCGTCGGCGCCGACCGACCGCGAAATCCAGACATTCCTGAGCCATGCCGCCGACCCGTCGGGGGCAGGCCGGACACAGAAGGCCAACGCATAACTGCCGGAAAGCCTGACAAGCCCGGAAAGCGGGCAAACACAGAGAGGAACCAACCATGCGCATGCCTGACTTGACTGCTCTTGTGACGGCGACCGCCGTCTTTACCTCCGCACTCGCGTTCGCCGCCAAGGCCGACGAAGTGCATGTGCTCAACTGGAAGGGCTACGGCACCGACGAGCCGTGGGCCGTAGAGGCTTTCGAAAAGGCGACCGGCAACAAGGTCGTCAACGATTTCTTCAATTCCGAACAGGAAATGCTGACCAAGATCCGGACCAATCCTGGCCTCTACGACGTGGTCATGATCAATGCCGCCTTCAACGACCAGGCTATGGCCGGGAAACTGATCCAGCCAATCGACATCTCCAAGTTGCCGAACTATGCCGATATCAACAAGGACAAGGCGGGATCGCCGATGCTCGTCCATGATGGCAAGGTCTATGGCGTGCCGTGGGTGTGGGGCCTGACGGCGCTCGCCATCAACGATAAATCCTTCGACAAGCCGCCGACGAGCATCGCCGAAATGTGGGATGCCGCGCACAAGGGCCGCGTCGTCATTCGCGACGACGCCGTCGAGGCGGTGCAGTTCGGCGCCATCGCCACCGGCCAGAACATCAACGACATCAAGGATATGGGCGCCGTCAAGGCGAAGCTCACCTCGCTGATGCCGCAGATCAAGACCTTCTGGAGCTCGGAGAACGACTGGAACCAGATGGTCGCCTCCAACCAGATCGACATCGGCACCTATTGGAGCGGCTCGGCCGATCGCGCCAAGACGCATTTCAAGCTGCCGGTCTCGCTGGTCGTGCCGCAGGAAGGAGCCGTCGCCTGGCTCGACGCCTTTTCCATTCCGGTCGGCGCCAAGAACGTCGCCGGGGCCGAGGCCTTCATCAATTACATGATCGACCCGAAATTCTACGTCGAATGGGTCACCAAGGTCGGCGCGCCGGTCTCGGCCAACACCAAGGCGGTGGAAGCGCTGCCCGCGGATGCCTTCAACCGCAAGGTCATGGGTGACCCCGAAGTGGCCAAGCGCATCCAGTTCCAGGCGCCGATCACCGACGCGCAGCGCGAGGCCTATCTGGCGCTGTGGCAGCAGCTCAAGGTCGACGTGAAATAAAGCCGGCATCGGAATCAGCCGGCGGTTCGCGCCGGCTGGTTCTTCCAATCTGGGGAGAGAAGGCTGTCATGGCAGCTGCAACAGCATCGCGCAGCGGGCTGAGATCGGCATTGCCGCTGCTGGCGCCTGCCTATCTCTGGCTGACTGTGGCGATCTTCCTGCCGCTCTCGGCCATGGTCTTCTTCTCGTTCATGACCGAGCTGCCCCTGTCGGGAAAACCGTGGGCCTTCACCCTTGGCAACTATGCCGCCTTCTTCTCGCAAAGCCTCTATCTGACGCTTTTGCTGGCCTCGCTGCGCCTCGGTCTCGAGGTGACGCTGTGGTGCGTCATCATCGGCTATCCCGCGGCTTACGTGCTCGCCAAAGTGCTGAAAGGGCGCAGCCGCGAGGCCATCTTCCTGCTCGTCATCCTGCCATTCTGGTCGAACGGGCTGGTGCGCATCTTCTCCTGGGCGATGGTGCTACGCGAGGGCGGCATCCTCGACACCGCGCTCAACGCCGTGCTGCCGTTCAAGGTCAACATCGATCTGATGTATTCCTATCCGGCCGTCATCATCGGGCTGGTGCATTCCTATGTGCCCTACATGGTGCTGACTTGTTATCTCACGTTGCAGGCCATCGACGACTCGCTGATCGAGGCCGGACGCTCGCTTGGCGCCTCACGGCTGCAGCTCCTGAAGCGGGTGATCATACCGCTGTCGATGCCGGGGCTGGTGGCGGGAGCCGCCCTGATCTTCGTGCCGGTCGTCGGCTCGTTCATGGAACCGCGCATCCTCGGCGGCCGCACCGGCACCTTCTACGGTACAGTCATTGAGGACCAGTTCGTCGCCGTGTTCAACTGGCCGCTGGGTGCCGCGCTGTCCTTCATTTTGCTGGCGGTGGTGCTGGTCATCCTGGCGGTGGCGTCGCCGGCGTTGCGGAGAGCCGCGTGATGGCGACCACCCGCATCCTCGAAGGGCTCGGCCGGTTCTACATCGGACTGCTGCTCGCCTTTCTCTATCTGCCGATCATCATCATGGCGCTGATGTCGTTCAACGTCTCGCCCTTCTACCAATTGCCATTCGAATGGACGACCGAATGGTACGCCTCGCTGTGGCAAAACGACCAGCTGATCGCCGCCACCTGGAACAGCGTCGAGATCGCCGTAATCGCCACCGTTATCTGCACGGTGCTCGGCTCGGCGGCATCATTGGCGCTCTATCGCCATGAATTTCGCGGCAAGAAATTCCTGAAGGCGCTGCTGTTTCCGCCGATCGCCATACCGTGGCTCATCACCGGCACGGCGATGCTGATCTTCTTCTTCGGCGTCGGCATCGGCCGCGGCCTGCACGCGATCCTTCTCGGCCACGTCGCGCTGGCGCTGCCCTATGTCATCGTCGTCGTCTCGGCCCGGCTGCAGACCTTCGCGCCGGAGCTGGAGGAGGCGGCGCGGTCCCTCGGTGCCAACCAGTGGCAGGTGACAAGACGCGTCACGCTGCCCTGGATCATGCCTGGCGTCATTGCCGGCGGACTGTTCGCGTTCGCCGTCTCGTTCGACCAGTTCGTGGTGTCCTATTTCCTGGCGACGCCGGGGCAGACAACACTGCCGGTCGAAATCTACGCCGCGATCCGCAAGGGTTTCACGCCCGAGATCAATGCGGTCTCGACGATCATCATCGTCGTGTCGATGGCGCTGATGCTGCTGACGGCGCGGTTCTTCAAATTCGGCGGAGAGAAATAATGGCCGGCGTGCAGGTATCGAACATCTCGCGCAGTTTTGGGGCACACAAGGCGCTCGACGACGTCTCAATCGACTTCGCCGATGGCGGTTTTTATGCGCTGCTCGGGCCATCGGGCAGCGGCAAGACCACGCTGCTGCGGCAGATTGCCGGCTTCGATTTCCCCGATTCAGGCCGCATCACCATCGGCGGCGAGAGCGTCGAGCGGGTGCCGGTCGAAAGGCGTCGCATCGGCATGGTGTTCCAGAACTATGCACTGTTTCCCAATATGAGCGTCGCCGACAATGTCGCCTTTGGCCTGTCGGTGCGCGGCGAGGCCAAGGCGGTGATTGCTCTAGAGGTGCAGCGCGCCCTCGATCTCGTGCAACTCGGCAAACTCGGCGGCCGGCGACCGCACCAACTCTCCGGGGGGCAGCGCCAGCGCGTCGCGCTCGCCCGCGCCATCGTCACCAAGCCGCGCGTGCTGCTGCTCGATGAGCCGTTGGGCGCGCTCGACAAGGCGCTGCGGGTCGACATGCAGATCGAGCTCAAGCGCATCCAGCGCGAGATCGGCATCACCACCATCTTCGTCACCCACGACCAGGAAGAGGCGCTGACGATGAGCGACCGCATCGGCATCCTGCGCGACGGCAGGCTGGTGCAGGAGGGGCCACCGGAGGAGATCTACGACCGGCCGAAGAGCGAGTTCGCCGCAACGTTCCTCGGCGACGCCAACATCTTTCGCGGCGACAGCACTGGCAACGGCATCCGGCTGCCGGACGGCACAGCGATTGCCTCGGGCGTGGGTGCAAAGCTTGCCGCCGGCGCCAAGGCGAGTTGTGCCGTGCGGCCCGAACGCATCCGCATCGCGACGGATGGCGGGGCTTCGGATGCGGCCAATTCGAACGTGCTCAAGGGGCAGGTTTCCAAGCGCATCTTCGCCGGCAATAACAGTACATACTTCGTCGAACGTGCTGGCCAGATGCTGAAGGTCATCGTGCAGAACACCGGTGCCGACAGACTGGCGGAGGGCCAGGAGGTGGTGCTGCGCTGGTCGCCTGAGAGTACAGTGCTGATTGCGCCGGGCTAGTCGACGCGGTTCGATAGATGGGGCTGTTGGCGTTCCTTCGCACCCCCCTCTGTCCTGCCGGACATCTCCCCCGCAAGGGGGGAGATTGGCGGTTTGAGCCTCACTGCCCTTTCTGGAACGTCGAAAATTTGCGAAAGCGATGATGACGGCCAATCTCCCCCTTTGCGGGGGAGATGCCTGGCAAGGCAGAGGGGGGTGCTGTCCCTCCGTCCTTTCCGATAACGAGCCCGGAGCTGCGATGACACTTGAACTGAGTGCGCGCGACCGATCCATGCTCGATGGCGAGCACGGCCCTTCCGCAGCCGCGGCGATGAAGATCCTGATCACCTTCACCAAGGCGGTCGGGGCAGGCAGTCTGCTCGACATTGCCGGCGCCCATATCGATGGCTGTCTCTACCATGGCAGGGCCGGCCTTGATTTCGTCGAGCGGCTGGTCGAGGGCGGCGGCCGCGTCCAGGTGCCGACGACACTGAACGTCGGCTCGTTTGATCTCATCCATCCCGGCATGGTGAAGATGCCGGCGGCGGAGGAGGTGCCGGCGCGGCGGCTGATGAAGTCGCATCTGGAACTCGGCTGCCAGGCGACATTCACTTGCGCGCCCTATCAGACACGTTTCCGGCCAGACTTCGGCCAGCAGATCGCTTGGGGCGAATCCAACGCCATCGTCTTTGCCAATTCGGTGATCGGCGCGCGCACCAACCGCTATGGCGATTTCATCGATTTGTGCTGCGCCATGACCGGGCGCGCGCCGGCCTGGGGGCTGCACTTGAACGAGAACCGGCGCGGCCGGATTCTGTTCGAGCTGGCCATTGCCGACCCGCAGCCGAGCGACAGCCTGTTCGTCGGCATCGGGCTGGTGATCGGGCAAGCGAGCGGCGACCGCGTTCCGGTGATTGCCGGCCTGCCGCAGCCGCGCGACGAGGACCAGTTGAAGGCGCTGGGCGCGGCGGCGGCAACGACCGGCGCGGTGGCGCTGTTCCATGCGGTCGGCATCACCCCGGAAGCCAGGACACTCGAGGACGCATTCCATGGTCAGGTTCCAGAGGAGACGATCCGCATCACCCGCGCCGATATCGATCAGTCGCTGGCCCGGCTGTCTGGAGTGCCCGATGGCGCGCCGCTGGCGGCGGTGTCGCTCGGCACGCCGCATTTTTCGCATGAGGAATGGATGAGGCTGCTGCCGTTGCTGCGCGAGATCGCACCGGGCAGGCACATTCCGATCTATGTCAACACCGGCCGAGCTACCCTGACGCGACTGCAGGCGGAGGGGGCACTTGATGGCATGGAGGCGTTCGGCCTGATCCCGGTCGCCGATACCTGCACCTATGTCACTGCGATCCTTCAGCGCCTCGACGGCGTGGTGATGACCAATTCCGGCAAATGGGCGCATTACGCGCCCGGCAATATCGGCGTGTCCGTCGCCTTCGCCGAGATGAAGGATTGTATCCGTTCGGCGGCGGCCGGGCATGTCGTGCGGAGCGCCTCATGACGATTCAACGAACCGGCAGCTTCCAGCTGGCCGGCGAGGCCGAGGGCCGAGCGCTGGTGTTCTCGCAACCGCTCAGTTTCTGGGGCGGCATCGATGCCGAAACCGGCGACATAACGGACCATTCGCATCCTGGCCTTGGCCAGAATGTCGCCGGCAAGATCCTGGTCATGCCGAGCGGGCGCGGGTCTTCGTCTTCGTCTTCGGTGCTAGCCGAAGCGATCCGTCTGGGAACGGCACCGGCCGGCATTCTCCTGGAACGCCCGGACCCGATCCTGGCGGTCGGCGCGATCGTTGCCGAATTTCTCTATGAGATCCGCATGCCGTTGGTGGTGTGCGACATTGCCGGCATAACCTCAGACGACAGGATTGCCATCGCTATCGGGACGGATGGCCCGGCGATCGTCAGCGTTCACCCCGCCATCAATCCCGCGGCGCCACGCCGCCAGTAGGCGGCGGCCAGCGCCCATCGGCTTTGGCCCGCGCACATTAGATGCGATCCTGCCAGGCGCTCTATCCGAAAGGATTGATGATGCCCTGACGTTCGGCGTGTCTGCGATGGCATCCTCTCGCGGGCCGCCCCTGCAGCCTGCCATACAACCTCATCCGTCCGGATTTCTTCAGACGGGCTCCTGCTTGGACAAACGTGCCGGCCCGGCTCGAAACATTGGCACGATATTCCAAGCCACGCGGTTGACCGTGAATGTGCTCTCCAGGCTATAATATACTAAGCTCATAGACTAACTGCTGATGCTCAAACGCTCGCACGTTGGCTCTGTAAAAACCGGCCGAAAAATGGGGGAGCGCATCGATGCCGAAGACAGAATCCAATCCGATCGACCTTGGCACCAGGGCCGCCGACTTCCTGTTGCCGGATGCCCAAGGCGTGCTGCACCGGCTCGTCGATTTCGATGCCAAGCCGGCCTTGCTCGTGGCCTTCATCTCCAACCGCTGCCCGTTCGTCGTGCTGATCCGCGAGCAGCTTGCCGCTTTCGCCAGGGAATATGCCGGCAAGGGGCTGCAAGTGGTGGCGATCAACGCCAACGACTATGAGGCGCATCCCGAGGAGACGCTTGCCCGCATCGGCGAAGAGGCCGAAGAGTTCGGCTATTCCTTCCCCTATCTCAAGGACGCCTCGCAGCAGACGGCCAAGGCCTATGGCGCGGCCTGCACGCCCGACTTCTTCCTGTTCGATGCCGACCGGCGGCTCGCCTATCACGGGCAGTTCGACGATGCGCGGCCGGGCAACGGCAAACCGGTGACCGGTGCTGATCTGCGCGCGGCGGTGGATACGGTGCTGGAGGGCGGCAAGCCCGCGGCAAGCCAAGTGCCGTCGATCGGCTGCAACATCAAGTGGAGCGCCGGCAACGAGCCGGTGTGGTTCGCAAACGCCGATCGCGCTGCGTAGCCATCTCGCGCTGTCGCGAACTCAGTCACCGAGCATCCATGCCCAAGCCGCAAAAATCCGCTTCCGACAGCTTGCAGCTCCAAGCCGATGTGCTGGTGCTGGGCGGCGGGCCGTCGGCTGCCTGGGCGGCTGTCGCGGCGGCCGAAAGCGGCGCCAAGGTGGTGCTGGCCGACAAGGGCTATCTCGGCACCAGCGGCGCCACGGCGCCGTCCAACACCGGTACCTGGTGCGTGCCGCCGGGTGACAACAGGCATGCCGTCGTCGAGCGGCGCTGGCAGCGCACCGGCGAACTCGCCGATCCGCGCTGGATGCTGCGCTGCGTCGACACCGCCTACCGCAATCTGCTCCGGCTGTCCGAGTGGGGCTACCCCTTCCCGAGCGAGGATGACGGACGGCTCTACATCGCCAATCTGCGCGGCCCGGACTACATGCGCTTCATGCGCCGCCGGGTGCTTCTGGCCGGCGTCACTGTGCTCGACCACCATCCCGCGCTCGAACTTCTGTCCGATGGCGATGCCATCGTCGGCGCCGCCGGTGTCGCCAGGCAGGCCGGTCACGACTGGCGCGTCGACGCCAACGCCGTGGTGCTGGCGACTGGCGGCTGCGCCTTTCGCGAGCGCATTCTCGGCGCGACCGGGCTCACCGGCGACGGCTATCTGATGGCCGCGGAAGCCGGCGCCAGCCTGTCGGGCATGGAGTTCACCGGCAAGTACACGATGGCACCCTATGGTTCCTCGCTGAACAAGGGGCTGCCGTTCCGCTGGGCGTCGTTCCATCGCGAGGACGGTTCGCCGATCCTCGGGCCGACCGGCGAGCCGTTGCGCAACGGCATCGGCGACCGCGAGGAGGAAGTGGCGCGCGCGCTGATCGACGGCCCTGTCTATGCACGGCTCGATCAGGCCGAACCGGCGCTGCAAGGCTGGCTGCGCCAGGGCCAGCCGAATTGCTTCGTGCCCTATGACCGCGCCGGCATCGATCCGTTCAGCGAACTGTTCCGCATCACCTTGCGCGCCGAAGGCACGGTGCGCGGCACGGGCGGCATCGATATCGTCTCCGACGACTGCGCCACCGGCGTGCCCGGCCTCTACGTTGCCGGCGATGCCGCCAGCCGAGAGATCATGACCGGGGCTGTTTCGGGCGGCGGCGCCGTCAATTCGTCCTGGGCGCTGGCCAGCGGCTGGTGGGCCGGCAAGGGCGCCTCTACACATGCCAAGCGTCGAAACGGTAAGGCGTTTCGCAGTGCTGCGCAGTCGCTCGGCCAGGCTGGGTTGCGCCCGGCGGCAACGCCGCGCGCCGACATATCGGCAGGCGAGATCATCGAGGCGGTGCGTAGCGAAGTCACGCCGCTCGACAAGAATTTCTTCCGCTCTGGCGAGGGCCTGGAGAAAAGCAGCGAGAGGCTGGAGAGCGTCTGGCGCGACGTGCGCGACCATCTGCAGGGCGAGGGGGTGGATCGGGTCCGCACCCGCGAGGCGGCATCGATCGCGGCTGCCGGGCGCTGGTCGGTGGCCGCCGCACTTTACCGCACCGAGAGCCGCGGCATGCATCGCCGCACTGACCTGCCCGGCAAGAGCCCAGCCTTCGCGCACCGGCTGGTGATCACGGGGGTCGATGCGTTTCGTATTGCAGGCGCGCCCGAGCGGCTGGCGGAGCTGGCGTCATGATCGAGATCGTCTCGGCCACGCGCTGCGTCGAATGCGACATCTGCGTCAAGGTCTGCCCGGCCAACGTCTTCGACGCGACCGACAACGGCGTGCCGGTGATCGCCCGCCAGGACGACTGCCAGACCTGCTTCCTCTGCGAGATCTATTGCCCGACCGACGCGCTTTATGTGGCCGAATTCGCCGAAGGGCCGACCGGCATCACCGAGGCGGAGGCCGATGCGCGCCAGCTGTTCGGCTCCTATGCCCGCGCCCTCGGCTGGAAGCGCGGCAAAGCCGGCGGCTCGGAGTTCGACCCGACGCACCGCATCCGCGTGGCGCAGTGAACCGATCGGAGACAGACATGGACCGCCCAAACATGGACCGCCCAAACATGGACCGCATCGTCGTCAGCGACATCAGCAAGACCTTCCAGCTCAAGCCGGGGCAGTTCGTCACCGTCGACGGCGAGGCGACGGACCGCGTCACCGTGCTCGATGGCGTCGATCTTTCCATCCGCAAGGGCGAGTTCATCACGCTGGTCGGACCCAGCGGCTCGGGCAAGTCCGTGCTGCTCGACATCATCGGGGGGCTGACGCAGGCGACCGGTGGCGACGTCCAGCTCGACGGCCGGCGGATCACCAGGCCCGATCCCAAGACCGGCTATGTCTTCCAGCAATATGCGTTGTTTCCCTGGCGCACGGCGCTGGCCAACATCGAATATGCACTGGAAGTGCGCGGCGTCGCCAAGGCGGAACGCACCGCTACTGCCCACCATCTGTTGGCGCTGTTCGGCCTTGCCGGCTTCGAAGACCGTTTCCCCAACCAGCTGTCGGGCGGCATGCAGCAGCGTGTGGCGATCGCGCGTGCGCTGGCCAGCAATCCGGAAGTGCTGCTGATGGACGAGCCGTTCGCGGCGCTCGACCAGCAGACGCGCGAGCTGCTGCAAGGCGAACTCTTGCGGATCTGGGGCAAGATCAAGACGACGGTGATCTTCGTCACGCACTCGATCGACGAGGCAATCTTCCTTGCCGACCGCGTCGTAGTGATGACGGCGCGGCCGGGCACAGTGAAAGAGATCATCGACATCGACCTGCCACGGCCGCGCGATGGCGACATCCGCGCCAGCGCTGAATTCAACACCTATCGCGCCCGCGTCTGGGATGTGCTGCGCGACGAGGTCAACAAGGCGCAGAAGGACTGGACCCTGTCGCCAGCCTTCAGTCACTGAGGAGCTGGACCCATGGCTTATCTGACCGAAAAGTTTGGCACCGCTGGAGCGCTTGATCTGTTTGCCGGAGCTGGCGAAACGGTAGCCGCCGCCAGAGTCCCCGCTATCAAGGCTCACAGCGCCAAAGTCCGGCGCAAGAAAGCGAGCCACGGCACCTTTGTCTACGGCCTGCCGCTGCTCGGCCTGTTCTTCCTGCTGTGGGAGATCGCGCCACGGCTCGGCTGGCTGAACCGCATCTTCTTTCCGCCGCTGAGCGAGGTGCTGGTCGCCTGGTGGGCCCTGCTCGCCTCGGGCGTGCTGGTCGAGCACATCGGCATCAGCCTGCAGCGCGCGGCGATCGGTTTCGCTCTCGGCGTGGTTGTCGCCATTCCGCTCGGCCTGTTGATGGGGCGCTATTCGCTGTTCGAGAAGGTCAGCGATCTCCTGGTGCAGACGCTGCGCAACACCTCGCAATTCGCGCTGCTGCCGGTGTTCATTCTTTTGCTCGGCATAGGCGAGGAATCGAAGGTCGCGATCACCTTCTATTCCTCGGTTTTCTTTCTCCTCGTCAACACGATCAGCGGCGTCAAGTCGGTCGATCCGCTGCTGATCAAGGCGGCGCGTTCGATGGGCACGTCCGATTTTGATCTGTTCCGGAAGGTCATCCTGCCGGCCAGCATACCCTCGATCGTCGCCGGCGCGCGGCTGGCGGTGAAATCCTCGCTGTTCGCCGTCATCGGCGCCGAGATGCTGGCGGCCAAATCCGGCCTCGGTTTCCTCATCCAGAACTCACAGCTGATGATGGAAACGGCCGACATGTACGCCGGCATCCTGACGCTCACCGTCATCGGGCTGACCGTCAACTACCTGCTCGTCTGGTTCGAACGTTGGGCGACCGCCTGGAAGAGCCAGTCCGAGACTTCGCTCATTTAAGCCCCTCATTCATCCAAATCAGGAAGGAATTTTCCATGTCCAGCATCTCGTTCGACGGATTTCGCCGGCTGCTCCTGAAGGGCGCCATTGCCGTCGTCATCGGCCTTGGCGGCATGCCCGCCTTTGCGCAGGACAAGCCAGATGTCATCCGCATCGGCAGCACGGCGCCCGGACACCTCAAATTCATTCTCGCCCAGCGGGACGGCTGGTGGGAGAAGGAATTCGGCAAGGACGGCATCAAGGTCGAGCTGGTGACCTTCAATGGCGGTTCAGAGGCGACGACGGCGCTGGCCACCGGCGCGATCGAGTTCACCTACACCGGCAACAATCCGGCGCTGCGCGTCGCGGCGTCCGGTGCCGACGTCAAGCTGATCGGCGTGTCGAGCTACGTGAAGGCAGGCGGCTCCTACATCATCGTCAAAGCCGACTCGCCGCTGAAGACGCTGCAGGATCTCAAGGGCAAGAAGGTCGCCTATCTCACCGGCACGGTGCGGCATTCGAATTTCAGCAAGGCGCTGAACAGTGTCGGCCTGAGCACGAATGATGTCGAAGGGTTGAACCTGCCTTTCGAGGCGTCCGGTCCGGCGCTGCTGCGCGGCGACATCGACGCCATCGTCGAGACGGATTCGACGGCGGCCAAGCTGGTCGACACCGGCGAGGCGCGCGTGCTGTTCGACACCGGCACGCATCCGGAATGGAGCGTGCCGAACGTCATCTCGGTCAACGGCGCCTTCGCGGCAAAGTACCCGGATCTGGTCAAGCGGCTGCTCAAGGTCGATATCCAGATTTCGCGCTGGGCCGACGCGCACCCCGACGCGACGATCAAGACCTTTGTCGATGCGACCAAGTCATCGGAAAAATCCGTGCGCAAGACCTATGCCGACGGCGTGTTCCACCAGGACCCGAAACTCACCGACGATGCGATCACCGCTTTGCAGGGCGAGGAAAAATTCATGGCGAGCGCCGGGTTGCTGAAGGGCTCGATCGACTACGGCAAGTGGGTCGACAAGAGCTTTGTCGATGGTGCGGCCGCGGAAGTCGCTGCCGTCCAGTAGACCGGAAAGACCGAGCGGGGCGGGCGCCTTTGGCGCGCCGCGTCGCTCGTTCGGTCCGTCAGATCTCCGGGATGTTCTCCTTGAAGATCACCTGCAGCCTCGGCTGATGCAGCTCGTAGGGCAGCCCCCTGACAGCATGGGTCAGGGTGTTGAGCGCTTCGCGGGCCTCGACGCGCGGATTCTGGTCGATGACGGCGTCGAGCGTTCCGTCGAGCAGAAGGTCCTTGGTGCCGTCCGTCACCTCATGGCCGAGGAAGACCATGGACCGGGCGCGGCCGCGCTCCTTGAGCGCGCGGGCGATGCCGGTGTTGCCAGCGCCGACATTGTAGATCGCGGCAAGGTCGGGATGCCGCTCCAGCAGGGCAGATGCCTCCGAATAGGCCTTTTCGCGGTCGTCGAGCATTTCGCGCATTTCGACGATCTGCAGATTGGGCGATTCCTCAGTCAGGATGTGGCGGAACCCCATCTCGCGTTCCTCATGGCCGCGATAGGACAGCGAGCCGGCGAACAGCGCCACCTTGCCCGGCCGTCCCGGTCCCATGAAACGGCTGAGCAGATAGCCGGCGAGCCGCCCGGCGGCGCGATTGTCGATGCCGATATACGCGACCCTGGGCACATGCAGGATGTCGGAGGCGATGGTCACCACCTTGATGTCGTTGGCCGAAAGCGAGCGGATCGCCTCGCGCACCGTCGGGTGGTCGAGCGCAATGACGCCAACGCCTTGCGTCTGTCCGCGTAAGTCCTGCAGCAGGCGGGCGAGGCCGTCCGGGTTGAACCCTTCGATGGTGGCGATGTGCACATCGAGGTCGGGCCGTAACTGCGCCTGCGCCTCGATCTGGCGGTGCAGCATCTTGATGAAGGAATTGGTGCCGGCGGGCAGCGCGAAATCGAGCCGGATGACATCGCCTTGCGAGTGCCGCGGCGGCGCCCCGTTCGGGCTTTCGGCGATATAGCCGAGGCGCTGCGCCATCTCGAGCACGATTTCTCGCGTGCGCGCCCGCACGCCGGGGCGGTTGTTGAGCACTCGGTCGACCGTGGCGGCCGAGACACCGGCTTCCCGGGCTATGTCAGTCAGGGTGGACCGCACCGTCGTTCATCTCCTGCATGCGTCAGGTCGGCTGGCGACGGCTTTCGCGCCGTCCGCGATTCTGATGGGAAATGATGTATCCGCCCTTAGCCGATGCGCAAGCCGCCGCGCTAAATCAACTCGTCCGGCAAGGCTGCGCAGAGCCGGGAGCAGGCGGTTCCCCTCAAATCGAGGCATCAAAAGAGACCTGTAGATCCCGGCTTTGCGCATTTCCTCGCCCTATTTGCAATGTTGTGATGTGTTTTGATTATTTATGATGTTGACAGGCTTCCTGTGCTGCCGTCAATATCCCTCATAGGGTCGTGGAGGAAACGTGGCCCTAAGGGAGGAGTTTCAATGTCCAATTTGATCCGCATCTCGCGGCGTCGCTTGCTGGCGTCCGGAGGAAAGGCGGCCGTGATCGTGGCCGCCACCGGCATTGCGCCGCAATTCATTCGTCCCGGCCGAGCCTATGCGGCCGACGCGCTGGCGCCGGGCATGATCGGCGGCCCGACGGGCTTCGATGGGGCCGAGCGCTATCAGTATGGCGCCGAAACGCCGGAAGGCCGCGCGATCGAGGCGGCCAAGGCGCTAAAGGGGGCCGGCAAGGCGCCGGCCAAGATCGTGCTTGGCCTGTCCGACGGCTCGATCGGCCAACTCACGCAGCCATTCCCGGCCGGCGCGCCCTCGATCAAGGACCTGTGGGAAAAGGAGACCGGCATTCCGATCGAAATCGTCGGTCTGCCGAACGGCCAGGAATTCACCAAGACGATGCAGGACATCTCCACCAAGGGTGGGGCCTACGACATCTATTCGACTGAATGGAACCGCCTCGGCGACCTCGCCGAAACCGGCGGCATCGCAAAGCTCGACGACTTCGTCGCGCAGCACAAGCCCGAGTGGGACGATCCCACGAACGGTTATGTCAACGGCGCCAAGGGCGTGTCGCTGCTCAACAAATACCGCGGCTCGAACTATGGCGTGTCGCTGGACGGCGACTTCCAGACCTGGGTCTACCGCGCCGACCTGTTCGGCGACGAAGCCGAGAAGAAGGCGTTCAAGGACAAATACGGCTACGATCTGGCCCCGCCGAAAACCTGGAAGCAGCATGGCGATATCGCCGCCTTCTTCCAGCGCCCGGACAAGGGCCTGTTCGGCTCGACCGATCTGCGCAACCAGGGCTGGGGTTACACCAATTGGTATCAGCGCTATGTCTCGATGGCCTCGCCCAACCAGTTCCTGTTTGGCGACGACGGCAAGCCGATGATCAATTCGGAACAAGGCATTGCGGCGACCAACGAATATGTCGCTTCGCTCGCGCATCATTCGCCGGATGCGATCTCCTGGGGTTGGCCCGAGCAATACGGCAACTTCGCCAAGGGCGGCGCGGCGATGACCTGCGCCTTCTCCAACCTGCCGAAATTCCTCGACAATGCCGGCAACAAGGATTCGGCTGTCACCGGCAAGATCGGCTCGATGCTGCCGCCCGGGCGCGAGATAGACGGCAAGCTGATCAGCCGTTCCGTGCTCTGGTTCTCGCTTACCGGCATGGTCTCGGCGCAGTCGAAAAACCAGGAGGCCGCCTACCTCCTGCTGCAGTGGCTGGGTTCCGCCCGAATCTACGCATGGATGAGCGCCAACCCCGGTGGTTACCTGGACCCGTTCCGGCTATCCGATTTCTCCGATCCGCTGGTGCGCCAGACCTATCATGCCTACCACATGGACGTGGTGCGCGAGACGGTGGCTCGCACCGTGCCGACCATCAACTATCCGGGCGCGACAGCCTTCCACAATGCGCTCGACGAGAACCTGATGGCGGCGCTGACCAAGGCCAAGACATCGGAGCAGGCGATGGCCGATACCGAGGCCGAGTGGAAGAAGATCGCCCGGCGCACCGGCGAGGACAAACTGCTCGAAGCCATCAAGACCAACAAGGAGGCCTGGCCGACTGTTCTCGATCCGATCGTCTGATCCGTCTCCCTTGATCACACCGAAGGAGGGGAGGAGGTTGCTTCTCCCCTCCGCCCACAACGCCACCAGCAAAGCCGCCAGATGAAGCGTTCCATTCCTTTCCTGATGTTCCGCTACGCCGCGATCTTCGCAGCCATGGCGGTGACGCTGGTGCCAATCCTGTGGATGGTATCGATGGCGTTCAAGCCGATCGCGGAATGGTCGGCGACCGGCGCCGACCTGACATGGTGGCCGAAGAACCCGACGCTCAGCAATTTCCGTTTCGTTTTCGGCGAATCGACCAACAATCTGATTGTCGCGCTCGACCACACGGCGCTGAAGCCGATCGTCTCATCGTTGCTGTCGGCGGTTTTCGGCACGGTGATCGCCATGTCGGCGGGCACTGCCGCGGCTTACGGCCTGTCGCGTTTCGGCTCCGGCCAGAACCTGCCGCTGGCCTTGATCCAGCTGCGGCTGTTTCCGCCGATGGCGGTCATGATCCCGGTGATGATCATGTGGGCCTTCCTCAACTTCACCGACAGCTGGTGGGGGTTGGCGCTGATCTACGGCATCGTCACCTTGCCCTTCGCCTTCTGGCTGATGAAGACTTTCTTCGACGACATGCCGCGCGAGATCGAGGAGGCGGCCCTTGTCGAAGGCTGTTCGCGGCTGCGCGTCTTCACCCGCATCACGCTGCCGATGATGCGCGCGCCGCTGGCGAGTGCCGCGCTCTTCGTCTTCATCCTCAACTGGTCGGACTATCTGATCGCGCTGCTTCTGACGACGCGCGAATGGGTGACCATCCCGGTCTACATGGCTTCGTTGTCGTCCTCGATGACCGGGCAGCTCTATGGCGCCAAGGCAGCGCTCGGCCTGATCGCTGCCGTGCCGCCGGTCATCATGGGCATCGCCATCCAGCGCCATCTGGTGCGCGGGCTGACATTCGGGGCGCTCAAACAATGAGCGCGGTGACTGCCATGATCTTGAAGGACGAAATGAAGACCGTCGGAGCAAGGCCGGTTTCGCACGACGAGGGCGCAAGGTTGGGTTTCCGCCTGACGCTGCCGGCGCAGATCCTGGTGCTGTTCATCTCGGCCTTCCCGCTGTTGATGCAACTGTACATCAGCGTGACCGACTGGTCGCCGTTGTCGGGCCTTGGCTGGTGGAATGCCTGGTCGCTGTGGAACAGCTTTGCCAACTACACTGACCTTGCCGCCGATGCGCGCTTCTGGAGCGCGTTGAAGCGCACGGCCATCGTCATGATCGTCTGCGTGCCGGCGGAGTTCCTGCTCGGGCTGGCGCTGGCGACGCTGTTTGCCGACGACTTTCCGGGCAAGCGCATCTTCTACTCGGTCCTGCTGATGCCGATGATGGTGGTGCCGGCGGTGGCCGGCTACATGTTCTTCATGCTGTTCCAGTCGGGCGGCCCGGTGAACGACATATTGTCGGCGCTCACCGGTTCTCCCGTCACCATCGCCTGGCTGTCGGACCCGACGCTGGCGCTGATGGCCGTCATGGTCGCCGACATCTGGCAGTGGACGCCGCTGATGTTCCTCATCCTGCTCGCCGGCCTGATCGGCGTGCCGGAGGATCAGATCAAGGCGGCGACGCTGCTCGGTGCCAATCCGTGGCAGCGCTTCGTCACCATCGTGCTGCCTAAGATGAAGACGATCATCATCATCGCACTGGCGATCAGGGTGATCGAGAACTTCAAGATTTTCGACACGCTCTACATCATGACTGGCGGTGGCCCCGGCGTCGCCACCGAGACCATCTCCGTCTACATTTACAAGCTCACCACCCAGGACCTGATCTGGGGCTATGTGGCGGCGATAGCACTCGCCATATTGATCGTGCTCTCGATCGTCGCGGTGTTCGCCATGAAGCGCATGGTGCGGGCACGCGAGGTGCCGGCATGAGCGCCATTCACCTGCAAAACCTGGTCAAGAAATTCGGCGACTTTACCGCGCTGAAGACGATGGACCTGGCAATATCAGACGGCGAGTTCATGGCGCTGCTCGGGCCGTCGGGCTGCGGCAAGTCGACGACGATGAATATGATCGCCGGCATGGAGGAACCGACCGGCGGCAAGATCCTGTTCGGCGAGCGCGACATGGCCGGCGTGCCGATGGGGCGGCGCGGCGTCGGCTTCGTGTTCCAGAATTACGCCATCTTCACCCATATGACGGTGCGCCAGAACCTCGCCTACGGGCCGAAGATGCACGGCACAGCGAAAGCCGAGATCGACCGCCGTGTTGGTGCGATCGCCGAGATGCTGCAACTGACGCCGCTGCTCGACCGCAAGGCCGACCGGCTGTCGGTAAACATCTTGCAACGGGTGGCGATCGGCCGTTCGGCGATCATGGAGCCGGCGATCTTCCTGCTCGACGAGCCGCTGTCCAATGTCGATGCTGCTTTCCGGGCGGTCATGCGCACCGAGCTGAAGCAGTTGCAGCGCCAGTTCCGCCAGACCATGGTCTACGTCACCCACGACCAGCTCGAGGCGATGACCATGGCCGACCGCATCGCGGTCATGGATCATGGCGTGCTGCAGCAGGTCGGCACGCCGCTCGAGGTCTACAACGATCCGGCCAATGTCTTCGTCGCCCGCTTCATCGGCGCGCCGGGCATGAACCTGCTCAAGGGAAGGCCGGCGGAGAGCGACCGCGGGCTGGTCGTCGATCTCGGACCGTTGGGCATCACCCCGCCGCTGCCGAGTGATCTCGCGGCGGCTATGCGCGGCGCGCGCGGCGAGGTGCTTTACGGATTCCGACCGGAACAGGCGACGCTGGTGGAGAATGGTCAGGGTCTCGCCATCCAGGTCACCTTCGTCGAGCGGATCGGGGCACGCACCATCGTTCACCTCGGGCAGGGCGAGGCTGCCGTAAAGACAGTGTTCGACAATGATGTCGGCCTGGCGATCGGCGACACCGCGATCGTCGCACCTACCGCGTCGTCGGTGCGTGTCTTCGACGCCGCCAGCGGCCTTGCGATCAAGGCAGGTTGAGATGGCCGATATCGTCTTTCGCAATGTGACCAAGCGCTACGGCGGCACACTCGCTGTCGACGACGCCTCGTTCACGGTCAACGACAACGAGTTTTTCTGCTTCTTCGGTCCACCGCTGTCGGGCAAGTCGACCATCCTGCGTCTGGTGCTCGGGCTGGAGACGCCAGACTCGGGAGAAATCCTGATCGGCGGCAAACCGGTCAACACTGTGTCGCCGGCCGAGCGAAACGTGGCGATGGTGTTCCAAAACCTGGCGCTGTTCCCGCATATGAGTGCGCTCGACAATGTCCGCTTCCCCCTGGTCGAACGCCGGGTCGCCGAGGTCGACATCAAAAGGCGGGTCGCCGACGTCGCGGCGAAGCTGCATATCGGCCATATCTTGCACAAGCCGCCGGGACAGCTTTCGGGCGGCGAACGGCAACGCGTCGCGATTGCGCGTGCGCTGGTGCGCGATCCCAACGCCTATCTGATGGACGATCCGATCTCGGCGCTCGACGCCAGGCTGCGCGAAGAGACGCGCGTCGAGCTGAAGCGCATCCAGCGCGAGCTCGGCAAGACGCTGATCTATGTCACGCACGACCAGGAAGAGGCGATGTCGGTCGCCGACCGCATCGCAATGCTGGAGGACGGCAGGATCAGGCAGATCGGTGCACCGGCCGAACTCTATGACCATCCGGCCAGCACCTATGTGGCGCGGCTGCTTGGCTCGCCGATGATGAACATCTTGAAATCGGCGCGCGGCGAGGGCGGTGTCGAAGCGGCTGAAGGCACGATCCGCATTGCCGACAAGACTGCTCCAGCCGATGCCGTCGAGATTGGGCTCAGGCCGGAAGATATCAAGGTTACAGCGTGGGCGGATGGGGGCTCGGGCCGCCCGGCGCGGGTGTTCGAGGTCGAGCCGCTTGGCGGCTACACCGTGGTGACGCTCGCTGCCGGGCAGGCGCGGCTGAAGGCATTGCTGCGCGGCCAGCCCGACATCCGGCCGGACGCGATGGTGGCGATATCCTGCGAGCCGGCCCGGGTGCATTATTTCGGACAGAGCGGGGGAGCGCTGGCACGATGACGGCGGCAGCCTGGAAAGAGTCTCGGGAGGATCAGATGGCACACAAGGGCTTCGAGCCGGACGTGAAGGTCCGCACCAAGGAATACCGGATCGGCTGCGTCGGCGCCGGCATGATCATGGCCGAGTGCCATCTCGCTGCCTACAAGGAAGCTGGTTTCCCCGTGATGGCGATCGCCTCGCGCACCCGGGCCAGTGCCGAGAAGGTGGCGACCCGCTGGGGCATCGGGACGGTGCACGATACACCGGAGCAGCTGATCGAGGATACGAGTGTCGAGATCATCGACCTTGCCTTTCCGCCCGACCAGCAGCCGGCGCTGATCCGGCACGCGCTGAAGCAGAAGCACATCAAGGCGATCCTGGCGCAGAAGCCATTGGCGTTGTCGGTTGACGAAGCGGTCAAGCTGCGCGACGAGGCGGCCAAGGCCGGCAAGATCCTCTCGGTCAACCAGAACATGCGCTACGACCAGTCGATGCGCGTCTTGAAGCAGATCATCGACAGCGGTGCGCTGGGCGACATCGTCTTCGCGCAGATCGACATGCACGCCATCCCGCATTGGCAGAGCTTCCTGGAGGACTACGACCGGCTGACGCTCGCCAATATGAGCGTGCACCATCTCGATGTGCTGCGCTTCCTGTTCGGCGACCCGGACGAAATCACCACGCTGACGCGCAAGGATCCGCGCACGAAATTCGACCATTCCGACGGCATCACCGTGTCGACGCTGCGCTTCCCTTCCGGCGTGCTCGCCGTGTCGCTGGAGGATGTCTGGTCCGGTCCGCGCCAGGATGGCTACAAGGACGACCAGCATATCAACTGGCGCGTCGACGGCACCAATGGCGTCGCCAAGGGCACCATCGGCTGGCCGACGGGAGCGGCCTCGACGCTGACCTACGCCTCGACCGAGACCACAGGCGGCGAGTGGGTCACCCCAAGCTGGGACACGATGTGGTTCCCGCATGCCTTTATCGGCGTGATGGAGCAGCTCCAGCACGCGGTGAAGACCGGCACGCCGCCGGCGCTGTCGGTCGCCGACAACGTCAAGACCATGGCGCTGGTCGAGGCGGGCTACCGCTCGATCGACGAGGGTCGCACGGTCAGGCTTTCCGAAATCTCGATAACTTCAATCAACTGAATCGCTTACAGGGAGGAATTCACACCATGATGCAGGCTGGTATTTTCACGGGCTATTTCCCGTACGGTCTCGAAGAGACGGCGAAGAAGATCCGCGGGCTCGGTTTCAACACGGTGCAGCTCGACCTTCATTTCAAGGATGTCGACCTGTCGGCCGGGCAGATCACCAGGGACAAGGCCAAGACGGTGCGCGACGTCTTCCGCGACCACAATCTGCCGGTCTGCTGCGTGTCGGGCTACACCAACATCATCCATCCCGACAAGGCCGAGCGCGACAGGCGCGTCGGCTACCTCAAGGAGATCATCCGCAATGCCCGCCATTTCGGCAGCCCCTACGTGATCTCGGAAACCGGCACCTACAACACCGAATCCGACTGGGTGCATCACCCCAAGAACAAGACCGAGGAAGGCTTCGAGGAATGCCGCAAGGTGGTCGCTGATCTTGCCCAGACAGCCTATGACCATGGCGCGGTCTTCCTGCTCGAGACCTATGTCAACAATGTCGTCGGCTCGGTCGAGGAGACGGTGAAGATGTTCGCGCAGGTCGACCATCCCGGCCTCGGCCTTCTGATGGATCCGACCAATTATTTCGAGACGCACAACATCGACAGGATGGACCAGATCCTGAACCAGGTGTTCGACACGCTGACCGACAAAATCAAGATTGCGCACGCCAAGGACGTCAAGCGTTCGGGCGGCGACAAGTCCGAAAAGCACGCCGATATCGGCGACGAGGACGCGCTGGAGAGCCACACGTTCCGTGGCGTCGGTGAGATCGAGTTGCCGGCACCCGGCCTCGGCTCGCTGAACTACGACCTCTACCTCCAGCGGCTGGCGCAAAAGCATCCGAACATCCCGGTCATCATCGAGCACCTCTCGGAAGACGACGTGCCGCGCGCCAAGAAATTCCTCGACGGGAAGTTCCGCGCCAACGGTCTGTGAGAGGTGGTTAGCGCAGCCGATTGAGGGGACGACAGTGCAGTGAATGAAGCGGCCGTGACATGGTAGAACTTTACGGCAAGACGCTTTCGCGCCGGCAGGTCTCGGAACGCTCGGGCATGCTGTCGCAATTTGCCGGCGTGCGGCTGATGACGCTTGGCGACGGGGTGGAACGCGGCATCCGCATGCTGGAGTTCCGCACCGGCTCGGGCCTGCGTTTCACCGCGTTGGTCGACCGGGCGCTCGATATCGCCGACTGCGACTACAGGGGACAGGCGATCGGCTGGCATTCGCCGAGCGGCTTTCGTCATCCCGGCCTGCACGACTATGAAGGGGAAGGGGGGCTCGCCTGGGCGCGCTCTTTTTCCGGGCTGCTCGTCACCTGCGGCCTCGATCACATATTGGGCCGGGAGGAAGTGCCGGTCGATAGCTACAATTATCCGGGCAGGAAGACCGTGGTGCATTCGCTGCACGGCCGTGTCGGCACCATTCCGGCGCGGCTAACCGGTTATGGCGAGGCCTGGGACGGCGACCGCTGCGTGCTGTGGGCCGAAGGCATCGTCCAGCAATCGGCGGTGTTCGGCGAGGACCTGCATTTGTTGCGGCGCATTGAGGCCGATGTCGGCGGCAACGAGATCCGGCTGTCGGACCGCGTCGTCAATCACGGCTTCAACCGTACGCCACACATGTATTTCTACCATGTCAATGTCAGCCACCCCTTGCTCGATGAGGGCGCGCGCTATCTGGCGCCGATCCGCGACGTCGTCTGGGCCGGCCATGATGGCGAGCGCTACGAGGCGCAGAAGGTCGGCTACCGCACCGTGCCGGCGCCGCGACTGGGTTTCAGCGAACAGGTCTGGCAGCACGACATGGCGGCGGACGGCAATGGCGAGGTGCCAGTGGCTGTTGTCAACGACCGCCTCGGACTTGGCTTCGAGGTCGTGACCCGCAAGGAGCAGCTGCCTTGCGCCTATCAATGGCAGAATTTCCAGGCCGGGCAATATGCGCTGGGTATCGAACCCTCGACGCATCATGTGCTCGGCAATCTCGCGGCGCGCGAGCGTGGCGAGATGATCTGGCTGGAGCATGGCGAAGGCCGCTCTTATGATGCGGTATTCCGGGTGATCGACGGCGCCGGCGCGATCGCTGCTGCCGAACGGAGGATCGTCTCGATCGCCAGGCAACCGCAACAGGATTATCCTGCGCCGTCGCGCAACTTTCCGAGACTGGCGGGCAGGGCATGATGCGAAACGAATGCTCCGGCTGGCGGGTCGGAAATCGGAGGTCGATGTGATGGGAAAAAAGCGCGACTACAGCCTGGTCGGCGAAAGCACACGCATCGCGATCGAGACCGGGCTGGCCTCAGCGGAGTGGTACCACACCGACGTTCCTCGCAAGGCGATGAAGGAGCTGATGCAGCGCTCGGACGGGCCGGCGATCCGCGACACGATCATCTGGATATCAGCCATACTGGGCTCCGCCGCCGGTATCATCTGGTTCTGGGGCACGTGGTGGGTGGTGCCGTTCCTGCTCGTCTATGGCGTGCTCTACGGTTCTTCCAGCGACTCGCGTTGGCACGAATGCGGCCATGGCACCGCCTTCCGCACCCGCTGGATGAACGATGTCGTCTACCAGATCGCCAGCTTCATGCTGATGCGAAATCCGGTGACCTGGCGCTGGAGCCATGCACGCCACCACACCGACACGATCATCGTCGGCCGCGATGCCGAGATCGCGGTGATGCGTCCGCCGGACCTCTTGCGCGCCGCGCTTGCCTTCACCGGCATTCTCGATTTCCGTTATTCGCTGCCTACACTGGTGCGCAATGCGTTCGGCAGCATCTCGCCCGACGAGAAGAGTTTTATCCCCGAGATGGAGCTGCGCAAGGTCGTCACCGCCGCGCGCTGGCATATCGCCATCTATGCGGCGGCGATCGCGCTGGCGCTCTTTTTGTCGTCGTTCCTGCCGCTGGTGCTGATCGGCCTGCCGCGCCTCTACGGCAGCTGGCACATGGTGCTGACCGGCCTGCTGCAGCATATCGGGCTGGCCGACAATGTCACCGACCACCGGCTGAATACGCGCACCGTCTACATGAACCCGATTAGCCGCTTCATTTACTGGAACATGAATTACCATGTCGAACATCACATGTTCCCGATGGTGCCCTATCACGCGCTGCCGAAACTGCACGAACTGATCAAGCATGACCTGCCGGAGCCCAATCCATCGATGTGGCATGCCTATCGCGAGGTCTGGCCGGTGCTGATCAAGCAGCTCCAGTACGAGGACTACTTCCTCAAGCGCGAATTGCCGCCGACGGCGCGGCCGTACCGCGAGGAGTTCCACGCGCTGACCGTTCCGGCGGCGGCGGAATAGAGTTGCAGGAGACAGAGATGGCCGATTGGGTGGAAGCGTGTGGCGTCGACGATATCGAGGAAGAGGACGTCATCCGCTTCGATCATGGCGGACGCACTTTCGCCATCTATCGCAGCCCGGATGACGAGTACTTCGCCACCGACGGCTATTGCACGCATGAGAAGGCACATTTGGCCGACGGGCTGGTGATGGACGACATCATCGAATGCCCCAAGCACAATGGCCGCTTCAACTACAAGACAGGTGTCGCCAAGGGCGCGCCGGTGTGCGTCAATCTCAAGACCTATCCAGTGCGCATCGAAGCTGGCAAGGTCATGATCGAGATCGGCTGACCTGCCGCACCAAGTAACAGAGGGAACCCCTTTCGATGAGCCGAAAAAGACCGACCGTCGCCGACCTGCGCGCCATGAAGGGCAAGCGCCAGCTGACCATGCTACGCGTGCTGACGATGGACGAGGCCGAGGCCGCCGAGCGGGCAGGGGTCGACATCGTCTCGGTGCCGCCCGAACTGGTGCTCAACCCGCAATACCGCGATGCGGCGCCCAGCCTGTTCACCATGCCCGGCGAGAATTTCTACGAGATCGGCACGGCGGACGATTTCGTGCGCTGGGCCTTCCGGCTCTACAAGGCCAGCGCCGACGCGGTCTATTGCAGCGCCGGTTACGCCACGATCAAGCGGATGGCGGACGATGCCATTCCGGTGATCGGCCATGTCGGCCTTATTCCTTCCCGCGCGACCTGGACCGGCGGCTTCAAGGCGGTCGGCAAGACGGCCGACACCGCCATCCAGATACTCGAAGCGGTAAAGCAGCTGGAGGCCGCCGGCGCCATCGGCGCCGAGATCGAGGTCGTGCCTGTCGAGGTGGCCAAGGCTATCTCGGAACGAACATCGTTGATCATGCTGTCGATGGGGGCGGGCACCGGCTGCGATGCGCAATATCTGTTCGCCGACGATATTCTCGGACAGAACCGTGGCCACATGCCTCGTCACTCCAAGGTCTATCGCAATTTCGCCGCCGAATATGACCGCTTGCAGGCCGAGCGCATCGCCGCGTTCTCGGAATATGTCGCCGACGTCAACAGCCTGGCCTATCCCGAAGACAGGCATGTCGTGCACATGGACCCGGCCGAGCTACGCCTGTTCCTGGACAAGGTCGGCCGGAGCTAAGTCCGTCTGCCAACTTCCGCTGGCGAGCGCCGCGTAGAGCATCTCGGCGTCGCTGCCGAGCATTGGCTCGAGATGGACACGCGGCTCGATCACCGTCTGGCCTCGCCTTGCGCGGCGCGACACGAAAGTTTGTTGCGCTGTGCCTGGACGCGGCTAAGCAAATGCTGTTCAAACCGCTTCCGTCATGACTGCCATTCCCGAGACCGAGACCTTACCCGAGACGGCCACCAATGCGCGGCGCGTGGCGCTGATCGTCGCCATCGCCTTCTTCATGCAACTGCTGGATTCGACGATCATCTCGACCTCGCTGCCGCAGATGGGCGCGTCGTTCGGCGTGTCGGCGGTGGCGATGAGCATTGGCATCACCGCCTATATGCTGACCATGGCGGTGTTCGTGCCGCTGTCGGGCTGGCTCGCCGACCGGTTCGGCGCGCGCAACATCTTCCTGCTGGCGATCGTCCTCTTCACACTGGCTTCGCTCGCCTGCGGCTTCTCGCAGAACCTGACTCAGTTCGTCGCCGCGCGTGTCGTGCAAGGGCTGGGCAGCGCGCTGATGACGCCGGTCGGTCGCATTCTCGTCTTGCGCAATGCATCGAAGTCCGAGCTGCTCAACGCCACCGCGCTGATCACCTGGCCTGCGCTGTTTGCGCCCGTTGTCGGACCGGTGCTCGGCGGCTTCATCACCACCTATCTGTCCTGGCACTGGAATTTCTTCATCAACATCCCGCTCGGCGTGGTCGGGCTGGCACTGGTCGCCCGCTTCATTCCGGGCGACCGCGAAGCAGACCCCAAACCGCTGGATTGGCCGGGCTTCGTGTTGACATCGGCCGGGCTCGCTTTGCTGCTCTACGGCCTCGAGCGCATCGCGCATCCCGAGGACGGTGTCCTGCCGACCGTAGCGCTGATCGCCGCCGGCATCGTCATCGGCTGGCTGGCGGTGCGGCATCTCAGGCGCGCGCCGCATCCGCTGCTCGATCTCTCCTCGTTCAAGGTGCTGACCTTCGCCATCTCGACGCTGGCCGCCGGCACCATCTTCCGGGTGGCGATCAACGCCACGCCATTCCTGTTGCCGCTGCTGTTCCAGGTCGGCTTTGGCCTCAGCCCGGTCGACGCCGGCATGATGATCCTCGCCTATTTCCTCGGCAATCTCGGCATGAAGACGGTGACGACGCCGACGCTGCGCCGCTTTGGCTTTCGTTCGGTACTGGTCGTCAACGGCGTGATCGCCTCGGCGGCGATCATAGCCTGCGCAGCGATCTCGCCGCAGACGCCGCAGTCGCTGGTCATCGTGTTGATGCTGATCGCCGGCCTGTCGCGCTCGATGCAGTTCACCGCACTCAACACACTTGCCTTCGCCGATATCGATGCGGCGCAGCGTAGCTCGGCGGCGACACTGTCCTCGATGCTGCAGCAGGTGGCGATGCTGTTCGGCGTCGCGGTGGCGGCGGCGGTCCTCAATTTGTCGCAGATCGCCAGGGACAGGCCGGCGCTCGACCTTGTGGATTTTCGAATCGCGTTCCTGGTGATCGGCCCCATTGGGCTGGTGGCGGCGTTGCGTTTTCTCGCTCTGCCGGCGGGTGCGGGCGCCGAGGTCTCCGGCCACACGCCGGGAAATTGACATCGAGTTTTTCCACCTCATGCGGAGATAAATTCCGCCTTGCGCTTTCGTGTTGAAGCGGTTCTTTCACCGGCAGCGGTGATGGTGGAACCGATTGCCAAAAATGCAGGGTTTTCCATGGATTGCGCCAGCTTCGGCAATCGATGCGTCCACTCGGTGAATATCGCTGCCAGCCCAGCTTCTGAACGCAGATTCATTTGACGAGCAGGCGCTGAGCCGATTAGCTTTCTTCCCAGGGATGGCAGCACTGCCATCGGGGCAAACGCAGATATGAAAACGATCGGCTGGCCGAATTTCAGGAGCCTGAATCAGGAGGGGATTGTCTTTGCCATCGCGGTGGTGCTGTTCGTTGCCGCGGCGATAGGCCTGCCGGGCTTCGTCGACCCCAACAATCTTGTCGCCATAGTCCGCTCGGTGTCGGTGCTCGGCATCCTCGCGCTCGGCATGGCCGTCGTCATCATCGGGCGCGGCATCGATCTGTCGGCGGTGGCGATCATGGCGATGTCGGTCGCCTGGTATCTGCAACTGCTGAATTCGGGTACGCCGGATGGGCTGGCCTTCGCCTATATTCTGGCCGGCGTGCTGGCGATCGGACTGCTCAACGGCTTTCTCGTTGCCTATGCCGATGTGCCGGCGATTTTCGTGACGCTGGCGACCGGCTCCTTCGTCTTCGGCTATGTGCGCTCGCAACTGATCACGCAGGACGCCGTGCCGGTGCCGCAGGGCCACTGGGTCGAACTGCTCGGCGGCCTGCGCTTCCTCGATATTCCGATCGAGGTGTTCATCTTCGTCGGCCTCGCGTTCCTGTTCTTCCTGTTCCTGCGCTACACCAAATGGGGCCGTTACATCTATTTCGCCGGCGACAATCCGGTGGCGGCGCGCAACATCGGCATTCCCGTGCGGCCGATGCTGGTGCTGCGCTACGTCGTCTCCGCCTTCGTCGCGCTGATCGCCGGCCTGCTGACGGCGGCCAGCCTGCACTCGATCAACACCCGCATCGTCAATTCGACGCTGCTCTACGACATCGTGCTGGTGGCGGTGATCGGCGGCATTGGCCTGTCCGGCGGGCGTGGCGGGGTGCGCAACGTGCTGGTCGGTGCGGCGCTGATCGGCATCCTGCTCAACGCCATGACCATCATCGACATTCCGCTGCTCTACCAGAACCTGATCAAGGCGGCGATCCTGCTGGGGGCGATCATCGTCGACGGCATCATCAATCCACGTGACGAGCAGACCGCTCAACAGGGCGACATTTAGGGGTACCCGGTCCGATCCATCCCGATCGGCCGGCAATGAAAATCGAAACGAGAGGATCTGACATGAAATTCATCAGGACATTGATGGCCGCCGCCACGGCACTCGCCGTCACCGCCTTCGTGGCGCCAACCTTCGCCGCCGACGATCCCGGCCCAGCGGCTTACGCGCAGGCACTCAAGGGCAAGCGTGTCATGCTGGTGCCGTTGGCGATGGGCTTCGACCTGGCGCAGGGCTGGGCGCATTATCTGAAGACCGAAGTCGAGGCCTGGGGCGGCGTGTTCGAGACGCGCGACCCGAACTGGGTGGTCGATGCCGGCGCGCAGGCGATCACCGACGCCATCTCGTCGGACACCAGGCCGGACGTGCTGATCATCCATGCACCGGACCTGAACTCCTATTCCAAGCTGATGAAGAAGGCGCAGGCCGCCGGCACCTACGTGATCCTGGTCGACAATCCCGCCAACTTTCCAGCTGACGCCTTCGTCGGCAGCGATTGGGATCGGCTTGGCCAGCTCGAGGCCGAAGCGGCGATCAAGGGCTGCGGCGAGAACTCGTCGAAGAAGATCGGCCTCGTGCAGGGCGACCAGGCGAACTCCTCCAGCCTTTACCAATATGCCGGCATCATGAAGGTTCTGGACAAGCATCCCGATTTCAAGGTGGTGGCCAAGCCCGATTCCAACTGGGATGCGACGACGTCGCGCAACGTGACGACGACGATGCTGCAGCAGAACCCGGATATCTGCTCGATCATCGACTTCTGGGATGGTGACGCCACCGGCGCGTCCGCTGCGATCCGCGACGCCAAGCTCGACGGCAAGGTGTTCCTCGTCACCACCGGCGGCGGCGAGAAGGCGGCCGATTGCGACAAGCTGCAGGACGGCACCTATGGCGCCGTGGTGATGACCGAACTTGCCCGCCAGTCCGGCGACATGAACGCCATCATCAAGTTCCTGCTGCAGAGCGGCCAACCAGCCGGCACCTCGCACACCTACATCTACACGCTGGAGAAGGCGACGACCAAGGCCGACCTCAAGCCCGACAGCTGCTGGGACCTGAAGGCGCTGCAGGCGCAAGCGGCGGCGAAATAATCCGATACTCTCCAACACCGATCAACGGGGTGGCCGGATTGCCCGCGGCCACCTCCTTCTCTTGCTGCAGTGACCTTATGTCCTTTCGCGAACGCCTCCAGTCCTGGCGCTACAATCTCGTGCCCGACCATGTCGTCGGCGAGATCCTGACCAAACGCTGGACCGACAACGCCATTCCGTTCCTGGCGCTGGTGGCGACGCTGGCAACCTTCGGCTCGATCATTCCCGGCTTCTTCAAGCTGACGGCGCTGCAGGAATCGACCCGCCAGCTCGGTGAATTCTCGATGGTGGTCACCGGCATGACCGTGGTGATGCTGGGCGGCGGCATCGACCTGTCGGTCGGCTCGATCTTCGCGCTTTCCTGCTTCTCCGCCGTTTATGTCTTCTTCATCCTCGAACAGTCGATCTGGCTGGCGATGGCCGCGTCGGTCGCCACCGGACTCGTCTTCGGCGCCATCAACGGCTATCTCGTCGGCTACCTCAGGCTGCGCGCCTTTCTCACCACGCTGGTCACCTTCATCTTCGGCCGGGCGCTGTTCGACATCCTGGTCACCACCTATGCCGCCGATGTGCAGCTCTCGACCGCCACTTCGGATGTGCTCGACTTCATCGGCGACAGCACCTTCTGGGGGCTGTCGGTTTCGGTGTGGCTGGCGATCATCCTCGCCATCGTCACCCATATCGCGTTGACGCGTTCGCGGCCGGGCTGGCACGTGCTGGCGGTCGGCGGCTCCAGGCGCTCGGCGCACAATGCCGGCATTCGCGTGCGCCGCACGGTGTTCATGACCTATGTCTTCTCTGGCTTCTGCGCCTCGATCGGCGGTTTCCTCATCGCCTGCCGCCTGAGCGGGGCAGGGCCGGGCACCGGCCTCAACCTGGAGATCATGGCGCTGACGGCGGCGGTGGTCGGCGGCGTCAGCCTCGGCGGCGGGCGTGGCTCGGTGATCAAGGGGCTGATGGGCGCGATCATCGTCTTGACCATGACCAACGGATTGATCCGGCTGGGGTATGGCACCGGCACCAACCAGATGGTGCTTGGCATCATGCTGGCGGTGGCGGTGACGATCGACATCCGCTGGCTGAAGAACCGCCACAAGGTGCTGAACGAAGTCTATGTCGCGCCGGTCTATCTCAAGATGGGCGAAACACAGTCGGCGGCGCCCGGCTCCGGCACATCCTACGAACTCGACAACAGGCTGTCGGCTGCCGACCATATCGGGCTTGGCGAGCTGGAAGGGCCGGAAGATGTCATCCTCGACCGCGACGACAATCTCTATTGCGGCACACGCCATGGCGAAATCGTCCGCTTCTTCGCGCCGGACTATGTCAAATCGGAAGTATTCGCTCACATTGGCGGCTTCCCGCTGGGGCTTGCCTTCGACAAGACAGGCAATCTGATCAGCTGCGTTGGCGCCATGGGGCTCTATTCGGTGTCGCCGGATCGGGAGGTGAAACGCCTGTCGGCGGAGACGTCGCGCTCGTGGACCTCGATCGTCGACGATGCGCGGTTGCGCGATCCCAACGACTGCGACATCGCGCCGGACGGGCGGATCTATTTCACCGATTCGACCAAGCGCTACGATGCCCACGATTGGGCGCTGGACTCGATCGAGAACCGCGCCACCGGGCGTCTGCTGGTCTACGACCCGAAGGACGGATCGACCAGGACGCTGCTCGACGGCTACCGCTACACCAATGGTGTGTGCATGGCGCATGATGGCAAGTCGCTGTTCTTCGCCGAAAGCTGGGCCTGCCGGGTGCACCGCTACTGGCTGGAAGGGCCGAAGGCCGGCACCGCCGAATGCGTCATCCGCGACATGCCGGGCTACCCCGACAACATCAACCGCGCCTCCGACGGCAATTACTGGATGGCGTGGCTCGGCATGCGCACGCCGAGCTTCGACCTGTCGCTGCGCCACCCCGATATGCGCAAGCGCATGACGCGCCGCTTGCCGCAGGATGAGTGGCTGTTCCCCAACATCAACACCGGAGGCGTGGTGAAATTCAATGAGAAGGGCGGCATCGTCGAGGCGATGGGCGACCTCTCAGGCGGCGCGCACCCGATGGTCACCTCGATGCGCGAGCACAAGGGATATCTGTTCGTCGGCGGCATCCTCAACAACCGCGTCGGCCGCTACAAGATCGCTGGCGCCGACCCGAACTGGACCAGCCCCGCTTCTTATTGGGGGGCAAGGCCATGATCCTCGATCCGGTGCTCGACCTGTTTCGCGGCAAGGCGGTGACCATTCCGCCGCTCGACGGTGCTTTTCGGCCCAATACGCGGCTGGACGATGCGCTGGCTTTTGCCGAACTGACGGAGCCGGACAATCTGCTGGTTTCTGGTGAGAGGCTGCTGGCCTCCAGCGGCAACGCTGTCTATTCGCTTGCTGCCCGAACCGAGCCCAAGGTGATCGAAACCTTCCCGTCTGCCGTCACGGCGCTGGCGCTCTCGCCATCCGGCGAACTGACCGTGGGGCTGGAAAGTGGCAAGCTGCTGATATCAGGCAAGGAGGTTCCGCTGCCGGCTGATCTCAGCTGCATCACCGCACTTGCCTATGCGGATGACGGCACGCTGTGGCTGGCCAATGGCTCGGCCGAGCATGCGCCCTCGCAATGGGCCGCCGACCTGATGAGGAAGGGGGCGTCCGGTTCGCTTTGGAAGCGGGATGCAGCAGGTGGCGGCTTCCGCAAAGTGGCCGGCGACATCGCCTTCCCCTATGGGCTCTATCCCGTCGGCAGGGATGTTCTGGTCAGTGAAAGCTGGCGCCATCAAATTGTCCGCTTCGAGGGCGCGACGGGCAATCGTTCGACGGTGTTGACTCATCTGCCAGGCTATCCCTCCCGGCTGTCGCCATCCGCCGATGGCGGCGCCTGGCTGGCTCTGTTTGCGCCGCGCAACCGGTTGATCGAATTCGTGTTGCAGGAAACGCATTACCGCCATGACATGCTCGATCAGGTGCCGCCGGCCTACTGGATCGCGCCGGCACTGGCCTCCAGCCGCAGCTTTCTCGAGCCGCTGCAATGCGGCGGCATCCGCACCATGGGCATCCACAAGCCATGGTCGCCGAGCCGCTCCTACGGGTTGGTGGTGAGGCTCGACGCGAAGATGCAGCCGCAATTCAGCCTGCACAGCCGCGCCAACGGCACGCGCCATGGCATCTGCAGCGTGGCGGAAAAGGACGGCAGCTTGTTCATCGCCTCCAGAGGCGGTGACTGCGTGCTGGCGGTCGACCTCGCGTCGGGAGGCTTCTGATGGACCCGATCGTTCGGCTGGAGAACGTCACCAAGAACTATCGCGGCGTGCCGGCGGTGAAGAATGTCAGCTTCGAACTGCGCAAGGGCGAGATCCACGCGCTGCTTGGCGAGAACGGCGCGGGAAAATCGACGCTGACCAAGATCATTGCCGGTGTGGTCGACGCCACGTCAGGCAAGATGTTCCACCATGGCCAGGAGATCGCCTACGCCTCGCCGCATGCCGCCCTGGAGGCCGGCATCGCGATGGTGTTCCAGGAGACCAGCCTGGTGCCATCGATGACGGTGGCGCAGAACCTTTATCTCGGCACCGAAAAGTTCCTCAACCGGCTGCGCGGCACTTACATCTCGGCCCAACAATTCCTGCAGTCGCTGAATTTTCCAGTCGACCCGAACGCCATGGTGGCAACGCTGGGTGCGGCCAAGCGGCAGATGGTCGAGATCGCACGGGCGGTGCACCACAATGCCGAGATCATCATCTTCGACGAGCCGACGGCGACGCTGACGCCGGAAGAGAAGCGACACTTCTTCGCGCTGATCCGCAGGCTGAAAGCGAGCGGCGTGTCGATCGTTTTCATCAGCCACGCTCTGGAAGAGGCGCTGCTGATTGCCGACCGCATCACCATCCTGCGCGATGGCGAACTGGTGATCACCGACGACACATCGGCCTTCGACCGTGACAGGATCGTCGCCGCCATGGTCGGGCGCACGCTGTCGGGGCAGATCTACCGCCAGCGCGACGAAGCCAAGCTGCGCAAGGCTGGCAAGAAGATGCTGTCGGTGCAGGACATCTCGATGAGCAATGTCGTGCGCAACAATTCGTTCTCGATCTTCGAGGGCCAGATCACCGGCGTGTTCGGGCTGATCGGCTCCGGCCGCACCGAGACCTTCAAAATCGTCTCCGGCATCTACAAGCGCGATTTCCTGCGCGGCGGCGCCATCGAACTGGACGACAAGCCGGTGCGCTATCTCGTGCCGAGCGAAGCGGTGGCCGACGGCATCGTCTACGTCACCGAGGACCGAAAGAGCGAAGGCATCTTCGAGACGATGGGCATTGCCGAGAACCTGTTCGGCGGGCTTTTGGCGGCGGGCCGCGAAAAGGCGTGGGTGATCAACGCGCAGGAGATGCGTGTGCTCTCGGCGGAATGGACGAAGACGCTGAACATCAAGGCGATCAACGACAATGCGCGTGTGGTCGAACTCTCCGGCGGCAACCAGCAGAAGGTGGTGATCGGCAAGGGGCTGGTACAGCAGCCGCGCATCGTCATCTTCGACGAGCCGACGCGCGGCGTCGATGTCGGCGCCATCGCCGAGATCCACCAGATCATCAACCGCCTGGCCGATGAGGGCCTCGCCGTCGTCGTCATCTCGTCCTATCTGCCGGAGATCATGAACCTGTCCGACCGTATTCTTGTCTGTCGCCAGGGCCGCATCGTCGAGGAGTTTTCCCCGGCGGAGGCAACGGAGGAGAAGATCATGTACGCGGCGGTTCACTAGGGTTCTGGGCGGTGCGTACGTCGACAATTGGCCAAAACCTCCATCCCTTCGTCATCCACGGGCGAAGCAAGGAGCGCAGCGACGCGGCGCAGACCCGAGGATCCTGTGTGTTGTTGCCATGCTATGGTTGAGGTGGGAAGGAGACCGAGAGGATCCTGGTCGTCCTTTCGAGGACAGGCCGTGGCATGGCTCGATCCCTTCCCACCGGTGAACCATCAACCTGAACAGTTGCACGGGGCCATGCCGCGACCTCCGAGCGCTGCTTCGGTGCAGAATTCTGCTCCGCTGCACCCTTCGACCAACGTCCCGGCATGGCAACTGTGTTCATGCGAATGCTTTTTTGTCTCGGATCCTCGGGTCTACGCGTCCGCTTCGCTCCCGCTCCGCCCGTGGATGACGAAGTTTAGGCTATTGCGCGCCAAAAAACTGAGTCACAGAAGCTGGTTAGCTGCCTTTGCTCGGAACTTAATTTAACGTTCATCGATCGAAACGAAAGGATCACGCCATGGCCACCACAAGACTTCTCAGCGATGCCGAGGTGGAGAAAGTCCCGGCGGTGAAGGCCGTGTTCGACGATATCCGCGCGACGCGCAAATCCGATTTCGTCAACAATTTCTGGCGTGGGCTGGCCAATGATCCGCCGGCGTTGAAGCGGATCTGGGAACAGCTGAAGGTGGTGATGGTCGCCGACAGCGCCATCGATCCGCTGACCAAGGAAATGATCTACATCGCGGTGTCGACCGCCAATGGCTGCTCCTACTGCGTCCACTCGCACACGGCGGCAGCTCGCGCCAAGGGCATGACCGACGCGCAGCATGGCGAACTGGTGTCGATCATCGGGCTCGCCGGCCAGACCAACCATCTGGTGACGGCGATGCAGATCCCGGTCGATCCGCAGTTCGAGGTAAGGTAGGCGCGGCTTACCTCATCTTCTCACCTGTGGGGGGGGCGGGAAGCGCGGGCGTCTTACACCGGCCGGTAAACTTTCTCCGCCGTGTTCCAGAAAATATCCGCTTCCGCAGCCGCGCCATGCTTGGCGATCGCATTGCGATGCGCCTTGATCAGTTCGGCGTGGCTGGTCCACAGCTTCTCGATCGGGAAGTTCGAGCCGAACATCAGATGGTCAGCGCCCAGGATCTCGATCGCGTGGTCGACGATATAGGCGATCAGCGCCGGGTCGTTGCGGTTGACGAAGGTGCCGAGGCCGGAGAGCTTGGCGTAGAGATTGGGTGCGGCCGACAGCGTGCGCAGGCCGCTCTTCCAGGCTTCGATGGTTTCCGGCTCCATGCCGGTCAGCATGCCGGCATGGGTGAGGATGAAATTCGTTTCGGGGTTCTCGCCGACCAGCGTCAGGCCGTCCTTCATCTGGGCAGGGAAGAGCTGCAGGTCGAAGGACAAGCCATAATCCTTCAGCCGCGCGACATTCGCCCGCACCTTGCGATCGATGACCTGGTCCGCCGAAGCTGCAAAGCGGAACGCTGGCGTTTCGTGCCAGTGCAATTGCATGCGTACGCCGCGCAGCAGCGGATATTTTTTCAAGCGATCGATCTGGGGCCTGATGTCGTCGACAGTCATGTCGGTGTAGCCGACGATGGCATGCGGCCAGCCGGTCTCGTCAGCGGTCTTTTGCAGGAAGGCGACTTCCTTCTCGAAATCCTCCCTGGCCCAGTTGGTCTGGACATAGACGGCCTTTTCGACGCCGGATCCCTTCTGGTCGGCCAGAAACTCCTCGATCGAATAGTCGCGGCGGATCGGCTCGTAGGGGCCGAAGATGCGCGGCACCATCGGGCCGACCAGCCAGGGCTGATCCTTTTGGCGCCAGATGTGGAAATGCGCGTCGATTGCTTTCTGCATCACGAAACCCTCTTCCAGATTGTCGCCGCAGCCGGGGCAGGGCGGGCGAGCGACAGGATGAAATCGGTGAGGCCGGCAAGCGACGAGCCGTCGACGAGATCGTCGATCACCGGCAGGATCGCGCGCAATGCCGCCGTTGCCGGCCGGAAGCGCGGATCGCCGGCCAGCGGCGTCGCCAGCGACAGCCGGAAGGCGCGAACGCTCAACCGGCGCATTGCCGTCTCCAACTCGCCATGGTCGCCGCGTTCCAGCGCGTCGGACAGGATGACGACCGCGGCACCGCGCGCAAAGGCTGAAAAGCGCGGCACCGAGAGGAAGGCGAGCAGCGTTGGTCCCATGCGGGTGCCGCCGTCCCAATCGTCGACCTGGGCGGCCGCGCGGGCCAAAGCCTGGCCGCGGTCGCGGATGCGTAATGCCGTGGTGATGCGGGTCAGCCGCGTGCCGAAGGTGAAGATTTCGGCGCGATCGGCGCCCTGCACCGCGGCATGGGCGAGCTTGAGATAGTCCGCTGTGTGCAGTTTCATCGAGCCGGACACATCGATGAGGATCAGCAGCTTGCGCGGCACGGTCTGACGGCGGCGCAGCAGCGGCGAGGGGACGTCGCCATCGGCGCTGACGATTTCGCGCAGCGACCGGCGCAGGTCGAGCTTGCCGCGCGAGTGGGTGCGCACGGTGCGGAAGGAGCGGCGGGCGGGCAGGGCCGAAGCGAGCTTGCGGCGGAAAGCGGCAAGGCCGTCATTGTCGCGCTGGAAATCGCGGCGGCTCAGTTGCTCCAGGGCCGAGGACAGCTCGCCGCCCTCTTGCTGCCGGTCGGCTTCGATCTGTTGTTCGTCGGCGCCGCCATCGTCCTTGATGCGGGTTTCCTCGTCGGCGTCGCCTTCGACCATCGCCGATGTATTGCCACAGAAATGGCTCCGGAAATGCGCCTCGAATTCGTCGCGGCGGTCGGGCGGCGGCGCCAGCGTGGCGAGCGCCGCCTCGCGGATGTCGCTTATCGAGCGCGGCCCCAGCAATGTCACCGCTTGCATGAAGCCGGAGACCTGCTCGGGCGCGACGGCAAAGCCGTAGCGGCGCAGAAGGCGGGCAAAGCCGAGCAAGGGGGTGGCCGCGCGGGGTAAGCTTTTCTCCCGCATCATTGCGTGGCGCCCCCCTCTGTCCTGCCGGACATCTCCCCCTCAAGGGGGGAGATTGGCAGCTTTGACGCGTCGCCTGGTACTGCGACGTGGGGGATTGGCGAAAGCCGAGATGACAGCTGATCTCCCCCCTTGAGGGGGAGATGGCCGGCAGGCCAGAGGGGGGCGCTGTCCCGCCAGCGTTCCGGAAGGAACGGGGTGAAGGGGTCGTTGAGGTCTCGACTCACGCCAGCGCCTCCTCGACAATCCGGCCAAGCTCGGGCGCGATATAGGAGAGATCCTCCTCGTCCTTGATCAGCACGCCGATGGCGCGGCGGAAGGCTTCCGGCCATGGGCTGCCGCCTTCTTCCAGGATGGTGGCGGCGTTGGCCCATTCGACCGCTTCGGCGATGCCGGGTGGCTTGGCGAGCGGCCGGGTGCGGATGGTCTGCACGGCTGCGGCCACCGCGCGCGCCGTTGCCTCGGCCACATCGCCGGCGCGCAGCATGATGATGGCGGCCTCGCGCTCGGCATTGGGATAGCCGATCCAGTGATAGACGCAGCGCCGGCGCAGCGCCTCGGCGAGTTCACGGGTGCGGTTCGAGGTCAGGATGACGATCGGCTGCGCGGTGGCGCGGATGGTGCCGCGCTCGGGAATGCTGATTTGGAAATCGGAGAGGAATTCCAAAAGCAGTGCTTCAAATTCGTGGTCGGAACGGTCGATCTCATCGACCAGCAGTATGCGCTGCTCCGGCGCCTTCAGCACCTGCAGCAGCGGCCGCGCGATCAGGAAACGGTCGTCATAGATATCGATCTCATGCTCGCCGGCATGGCGGATGGCGAGCAGCTGGCGTTGATAATTCCATTCATAGAGCGCATGCGCGGCGTCGATGCCTTCATAGCATTGCAGCCGCACCAGATCGCGGCCGAGCAGCGCGGCGATCGCCTTGGCCGCTTCCGTTTTGCCGACGCCGGGCGCGCCTTCGAGCAGCAGCGGCTTGCCCAGCCGGATCGCCAGGAAGATGGCTGTGGAAAGGCTCTCATCCGCCAGATAGCGTGAGGCGGCCAGATGCTGTGCCACCGCCTCCGGCGAGGTCGCGACAGTCTCGGCGCTTGTCCCGTTCATTGCGGCCCTCAGTTCGCCGCTTGCGCCTTCAGCGCGCGCAGAATGCGCTCGGGCGTGATCGGCAGCGTGTCGATGCGCACGCCGACAGCGTCGAAGACGGCATTGGCGACGGCCGGGATCTGCGGGTTGGCGCACATTTCGCCCGGCCCCTTGGCACCGTATGGCCCGTCGGCCGAGGGCCGCTCCAGCACGATGATCTCGGTTTGCGCGAGATCGCCCGGCCCCGGCATCAGATACTGGTTGAAGTCGGTACCGCCATGGTCACGGTTGGGATAATAGGGCTCGGTGGTTTCGTAGAGCGCGTGACTGATGCCCATCCAGGAGCCGCCGACCAATTGCTGCTCGACCATTTTCGGGTTTAGCGCGCGGCCGATCTCGAAGACGTTCTTGACCGTCAGCACGGTCACCTCGCCGGTCTCGTCATCGACCTCGACCTCGGCCACGGTGCAGGCATGCGCGTAGCAGGTCGACGGCTTCATCGCGCCGGTCTCTTTCTCCGGATAGGAGCGCGGGATGAGGAACATGCCGCGGCCGGAGATCGAGCGGCCGCGCTTGAAATGCGCCGACAGCGCGACGTCGAAGATCGAGATCGATTTCTGCGGCGCGCCCTTGACCAGGATGTTGCCCTGGCCGTCGGTCTCGAGGTCGGAGGCATTCACCTCCAGCTCCTCGGCCGCCACCTCCAGCATCACCTGGCGCGCCTCCCTAGCCGCCTGGATGACGGCATTGCCGGCGCGATGCGTGCCGCGCGAGGCGAAGGTGCCCATGCAGTGCGGGCCGGTGTCGGTGTCGGCGGTGTCGACGACGACGCGGTCGGTCGGCACGCCGATCGTTTCGGCGCAGATCTGCGCCATGATCTGCTTCATGCCCTGGCCGAGATCGACCGAGGACAGGGTCACCATGAAATTGCCGGTTGGCGTCGAATGCACCAGCGCCTGCGTCGGGTCGCCGCCGAGGTTCATACCTGTGGGATAATTGATCGCGGCGACGCCGCGTCCGCGCCTGATCGCCATCTCAAACTCCCTTCACGTAGGAGGACATCGCCATGAATTTCTCCGCCACCGGCCAGTTGGCAGCGCGCGAGGCTTCCTGCATGCACTCGATCAGGGCGGCCCCTTCGGTCGGCTGGCGGTGCGCCTTCATGTCGCCGTCGCGATAGGCGTTGATGAAGCGGAATTCGAGCGGATCCATGCCGATCAGCCGCGCCAGCTTGTCCATCTGCACCTCCAGCGCGAAGTCGCCGATGGTGACGCCGAAGCCGCGCATGGCGGAGGAAGGCGTGCGGTTGGTATAGACGCAGTAGGTGTCGATCCAGACATTGGGGATGGTGTAAGGACCGGGATAGTGCCCGGCACCCTTCTGCGCACCATAGGGCGAGTGGCGCGAATAGGCGCCGGCGTCGGTGTAGCCGATGACCTTGCGGGCGACGATGCGGCCGTCCTTCATGACGCCGTCCTTGATGACGATTTTTTCGGCGGCGCGAGGTGACGATATCTGCATCTCCTCTTCGCGGCTGTAAATAAAACAGACTGGTCGTCCTGTTAGCTTGGCGCCGAGGATGGCGATCGGCTCGACGATGACGTCGACCTTGCCGCCAAAGCCGCCGCCGACGGTGCCGCCGACGAAATGCAATTTGCTGCCCGGCATCTGCAGGATGATCGATGTGTTGTCGAGGGTGAAGAACATCGCCTGCGTGTTGGTGTAGCAGGTGAAGCGGTCATTGCCCTCGGGTACCACCACGCAGCCCGTCGTTTCGGTGGGCGCGTGTTCGATCGGCGAGGACTGATAGCTCTGCTCTAGGATGTGATCTGCGCCGGCGAAGCCCGCCTCGACGTCGCCGAAGCGCACTTTGCGACACTCGCCGCTGTCATAGAGGTAGTAGTTCTGGCCGTGGTACTCATTGACCAGCGGCGCGCCGGGCTTCAGCGCCTCCTCCATGTCGAAGACAGCCGGCAGAACCTCATAGTCGACCTTGACCTTGGCGACAGCCTCTTGTGCGGCGCGCTCGGTCTCGGCCAGCACGGCGACCACGGCCTCGCCCTTCCAGCGCACCTTGCCATCGGCCAGCACGGTCTCGTCCTCAGGTCCGATCTGGATCAGGATCAGGATGGTGTAGACATTGTGCGGCACGTCCTTGGCGGTCAGCACTCTGACGACGCCCGGATGCTTCTCGGCTTCCGACGTGTCGATCGAGCGGATGCGGGCATGGTGATGCGGGCTGCGCACCATCTTCAGATGCAGCATGCCGGGGAAATTGCGGTCGGCGAAAAAGGCGGTCTTGCCGGTGACATGGCCGGGCGAATCCGAGCGCGGCCTTGGCTGGCCGATCTCATGCAGATCGTCCTTGCGGACATCGGCGAAGTAGTTCTTGCGCAGTTCCATTCTTTTGTTCCCTCAGAGCATGATGCCGAAAAGTGTGAAGCGGTTTTCGGACGACATCATGCTCTATCTCTTTGATTTAGAGGCGGATTCAGATTTCAGGTCGAATCGACCTGAAATCATCCGGCTCTAGGCCGCGTTCTGAGAGTTGGACCACGCGGCGGTCAGCACCGCCTGGATGATCGGCTCGTAGCCGGTGCAGCGGCAGATGTTGCCCGACAGCGCCTCGACCACCTCGTCGCGGCTGGGATTGGGCGTGTGGTCGAGCAGCACCTTGGCGGCCATGATCATGCCGGGCGTGCAGAAGCCGCATTGCGTGGCGAAGGCCTCGAGAAAGGCGCGCTGCAGCGGGTGCAGCACGCCGCTTTCCGAAAGCCCCGCCGTGGTGGTGATGACGGTGCCATTGCAGGTCTCGGCCAGCGTCAGGCAGGACAGCCGGAGTTCGCCGTCGATGATGACCGAGCAGGCGCCGCAGGTGCCTTGATGGCAACCGCCTTTCGGCGAGGTGTCGCCGATCTTGTCGCGCAAGGCGTGCAGCAGCGTCGTGCCGCTGTCGACGAATTCGGCCTTCTCCGAGCCGTTGAGCGTGAACTGAACCGGAACCTTCGCCATGTTTTTCCTCCCAGCGCGCCTGCCCCGCAGGGCAAGCGCGCGCCCCCGACAGGTTATTAGCCGAGCAGCAGCCGGCCGAGATGGACCGGCAGCACTTCAGCGCGATACCAGGCGCTGGCAATCGGATCGGTTGCCGGCGAGGTGCCGTGGTTGACTGCCGCCAAGGCCGGCGCGATGCCGTCCTTGGTCAGGCTTCGGCCGATCAGAGCGTTTTCGGCTGCTTTGGCACGCATTGGCCGGTCGGCCATGCAGCCCAGCGCAATCCGCGCCGAAGACACGGTGCCATCCGGCGCCAGTTGCAGAACGGCGGCGATGCTGAGCACCGAGACGCCCTTGGGCTTGACCCGCGACACTTTCAGGAAACGGAAACTGTCGGCTTTCGGCAGCGCGAAGCTCACGGAGGCGACGATGGCGCTGCCGCCCCGATTGGCCAGGAAGATCTCTATTGGCGCTTCGTCGTCATCGGTGCCGACAATGGCGTCGAGCGCCAGCAGGGCAACAGCGAAATCGCCATAGGGAGCCGGCGCAAACAGATTGCCGCCGACGGTCGCCATGTTGCGGACTGCCGGGCCACCAACGGCGCGGGCGGCCTTGGCAAGGGCGCCGAGGTCCGGATGGCGGGCTATCGCCGCCATGGTCACCGAAGCGCCGATGCGGACCTTGCCGCCGGCAACCGCGATGGTGGACAAAGATGGCTCTGTCGACCTGACAAAGCCGGAGACCGAAACATCGCCCTCGTTAGCCGCGCGGACCACGAGCGTTCCGCCACCGAGATAGCGCGTGCCAGCGGCTTTCAGCGCCGCGTTGGCGTCCTTCACCGTTACAAAGGTCTGCAGTGCTAGCGCCATGGTTTGGCTCCTGTCAGCTCTGGCCGGCGAAGTGGCTCTTCAGGGCATTGAAGCCGCCCTGGAAGACATTCGCCCCCATGCCCTCGGCCAGCTTGTCGGCTTCTTCTGGCGCGGCGTCGAAGCTGGCGGTCCATTCGGCATAGGTGCGGTCGCCATCGGTAACGCGCCGCAATTGCAGCGTCGCCTTGTGGTTGGTCAGCGGCTGCGGCGTCTCGAGGATCGAATAGCTGACGTGGAAATCCTGGTCGGAGAAGTCGAGCAGCTTTTCGCGCAGGCGCGCGCCACTGATGAGCTGAAGATTGCGCACGCAGCCTATCGTCGAAGCGTCCTTGCCGTCCTCGATATGGCTTTCGACCATGCGCGGATGCCAGCTTGGCAATTCGTTGAAATCGCGTATGCGAGCCCAGACTTTTTCGACCGGCGCGTCGATGACGCTGGAGATGGTGACTTTGGCCATATCGATATTCCCTTGCAAATGCGGCAGCTGGGCAAGGGTAAGGCGGCCATCCCGGGGATGCTTATCAATGCGTCTTGAACGCCTATCAAGGAGTCTGAAAAAGGGTGGCGGCGCCGTTGGTTCAGGCGATGGCTCGCGCGGCCTCACGATAGACCGTCGGCGGCACGCCGACATGGTCGCGGAAGAAGCGCGAGAAATTGCCCTGCGTGGTGAAGCCGAGATTGCACGCGACCGAGATCAGCGGCTCCTGCGACCACTGCAACTGCCGCACCGCTTCCTCCATGCGCAGCGTGTTCCAGTAGACGTTGGGCGTCAGATTGGTCTGTTCCTTGAACAGAGCGAAGAAATGCGGCCGCGACAGGCCGACGCTGCGCGCCACTTCGTCGAAGCAGATGCGCTCGCAGACATTGGCTTTCATCAGCTGGATCGCCTTGCGGACCCGGAAGTCCTGCATGGTGTTGATGCGGACACGCACCTCCTGCGGCGCCGAGGCGTCGGCGGCATCGAGCACCGAGTCGATGAAACGCTCGATCTCGTAGTTGGCGATGTCGTCGATGCTCTCATTATCGCTGAGATGGTCGAGCAGATTGGCGGCGGCCTGATGCAGCCAAGGTTCGAGCGTGATCGCGGCTTGTGAAAACAGTGGCGCGGACGAGGGCAGGTCGCGGCGGCGCCGCGCCCAATCCGGATCGATGTAGAAGGCGAGAAACAGACCGGGCGTCCTGTTTTGCGACAGAACATGGCTGTGCGGCTGGAAGGAGTTGATGCCGGCGGCGGTGCAGGGGCCAAGCCGTACGGTCTCTCGGCCGATGGTCATCTCCCCGGCCGTGCCTTCCAGCCAGATGATCAGATGCGCCTCGACATGGGCATGGGTGACGAAGTCGCTTGCGACATTGAGGACAGAAACATGTCCGAACCGGCCCCAGTAGAGCCTGATCGCTTCCGTCATGGTATATCCTCCCGCAGACGAATGGCCTCCCTTCGCCTGCATCGGGATAGTGCGGCTGAGTTCGGGGCCGCGTCAAGACGCGGGGCTGCGACGAAGGTGGATGGCGGTCGATGCCGGCGGATTTTCAGACTGAGCGATAGGTTTCCCCTTCTCCCACAAGGGAAGAAGGGAAGAACGCCCTCTCAAACCGAAGCCGTCAGCGCAAGCCGCCCATCGAGGCTGAACAGGGCGTTTGCCACAGACTGTTTTGTCGTTTGACCATGATCTCTGGGCAAACAGTTCCGTTTGTCCGAGAAAACCGGTTTCCACTTTTCGGGATCATGGTCTTAATCGCTGCGGCGGAAATTGCGGATGCGGTCGAACAGCACCGCCAGCAGGATGGCGCCGCCGATGAACACGCCTTGCCAGAAGGCATTGATGCCGAGGAGGCCAAGACTGTTGCGGATGACTTCGATCAGGGCCGCGCCGACGATGGCGCCGAAGGCGGTGCCGACGCCACCAGCCAGATTGGCGCCGCCGATGACAGTGGCGGCGATCACCTGCAGTTCCATGCCGGTGCCGAGATTGGTGGTGACGGCGCCCAGCCAGCCCGTCTGGATGATGCCGGCAATGCCTGCCGACAGCGCCGAGATCATGTAGACGGCAACCTTGATCTTGCGCACCGGCACGCCGGTCAGTGTCGCCGCATGCTCATTGCCGCCAATGGCGAAGATGTGGCGGCCGAACTTGGTCCAGCGCAGGATGAAGCCGGTGATCAGCGCCAGAAGGATCATGTAGAGAACCGGATTGGCGATGCCGAACACCCAGGCGCCGCCGCCCAATGCCAGCAGTTTGGCGTGGTCTGGCCCGAACTGGAAGACGACTGTGTTGTTGGAGGCGACCATCGCCAGGCTGCGGGCGATCGACAGCACACCGAGCGTTACCACGAATGGTGGAAAGCCAAGATAGGCGATCAGGATGCCGTTGAAGGCGCCGATGGCGAGCGCGGTTGCGATAGAGGCCAGAATGCCGACCTCGATCGAGTAGCCGGCATGCATAGTGACGGCCAAAATCATCGACGACAGGCAAAGCACCGAGCCGACCGACAGGTCGATGCCGCCGGTGATGATGACGAAGGTCATGCCGAGCGCGATGATGGCGACGAAGGTGATGTTGCGGGTGATGTTGTAGAGGTTCTTCGACGTGGCGAAGGCGTCGGTGGCAAACGATAGGAACACGCACGCAAGGATGACGGAGATCACCACCCAGAAAGTCTGGCTGGCAAGCAACCTTGCCGGCAAGGATTGCTGCTTGTGCTCGATCGGCTGGTCAATTGTCAGTGCCATCATCGACCTTCATTTGCTGTCATAGTGAAAAGCTTGAAATCAAACCTGTTCGATGGCGCCGGTGATCAGCCCGGTGACTTCCTCGGGCGAACTCGACGCAATCGTCTTGTCGGCGACCTTGCGGCCGCGCCGCATGACGATAACGCGGTCGGCGACTGTGAAGACATCGGGCATGCGGTGACTGATCAGCACCACGGCGATGCCCTGGTCGCGCAAATGGCGGATCAGGTTCAGCACCTCGGCGACCTGGCGCACCGAAATTGCGGCCGTCGGTTCGTCCATCAGCACGATCTTGGCCTGCGACAGCATGGTGCGGGCAATCGCCACCGCCTGGCGCTGGCCACCCGACATCTGCTTGACGAGGTCGCGCGGACGGGTCTCGGACTTCAATTCGGCGAAGAGCTGGCCTGCGCGCTTGTACATCGTCGCATAATCGAGGATGCGGAGCGGCCCTAGGCCGCGGCGCAATTCGCGGCCGAGATAGACATTCGCCGCCGCGGTCAGATTGTTGCAGAGCGCCAGATCCTGGTGGACGATCTCGATGCCGTGCTGGCGGGCTTCCGCCGGCTTGTGCAGGATCAACTCCTTGCCGTCCATTCGCATGGTGCCATGGCTCGGGCGGAAATTGCCGGCGATCATCTTGACCAGCGTCGACTTGCCGGCGCCGTTGTCGCCCATCAGGCCGACCACCTGTCCGGGCTCGATCGACAACGACACGTCATTGACCGCCTGGATGGCGCCGAAATGCCTTGAGATGTTGGTGAGTTCGAGAACCGCCACCAGCCTTAACCTCCCCGTGCCTTGCCTGCTTTTCCGGTGGACCGGGCGCAGCTTTCGCCACGCTTTTCCAGCTCCTCCCGGAAACAGCGCTGACCTGCATCTACGCGAATGCCTGCGCAGGCGTCAATTGTCAGACGAATAAGAATTGGCGATAGTCATGGAAATGCGGCCGGAGGCTGTTGCGGGACGGGGTTGAATCTTTCGAAAAATCAGTTTTGTAGGACAAATGGCATTGACGTTGGCCGCGAGCCGAGATTAGCTGAGCATCGGAGGACTAAATTAATATACCGATCCCATGCCGGCCTGCCGCGCGGGATCATCGGGAGGATTGTCGGTCGTTGCCAGTCAGTTTTCGATCTGGCCGACCGAAATGAAAATACTTATCGGCCTGGCGTATGACATGAGCGCTCGCACAACGACCCTCTGTCATCACGCATCCGGTCGATCTGTGTGGCGGGCACGCCGTGTCCGTCTGTTTCCAAGGGAGGACTGACATGAGGAAAACACTTTTGCTCGCCGCCGTCGCCGCCATGGCGCTTGGCGCCGGGCCGGCTTTGGCCAAGAAACAGCTCGTCATTGTCGTGAAAGGTCTCGACAATCCGTTCTTCGAAGCCATTCACCAGGGCTGCGAGAAATGGAACAAGGAAAACGCCAGCTCGGAATATGAGTGCTTCTACACCGGTCCGGCGTCGACTTCCGATGAAGCCGGCGAGGCGCAGATCGTCCAGGACATGCTGAGCAAGGCCGACACGGTGGCGATGGCAATTTCGCCGTCCAACGCGCCACTGATCGCGCAGACGATCAAGACCGCCAACCCGACGATCCCGATCATGACCGTCGATGCGGATCTCAGCAAGGAAGATGCAGCACTTCGCAAGACCTATCTCGGCACCGACAACTATCTGATGGGCAAGAAGATCGGCGAGTACATCAAGAAGGGCAAGCCGAATGGCGGCACGATCTGCACCATTGAAGGCAACCCGGCTGCCGACAACATCCTGCGTCGTGCGCAGGGCATGCGTGATGCGCTTTCGGGCAAGGACGGCCTCGCCGCACTTGCCGGTGAAGGTGGCTGGACCGAAGTTGCAGGCTGCCCGGTGTTCACCAATGACGACGGCGCCAAGGGCGTACAGGCGATGACCGACATCCTCGCCGCAAACCCCAAGCTCGACGCCTTCGGCATCATGGGCGGCTGGCCGCTGTTCGGCGCGCCGCAGCCCTATCGCGATCTGTTCGGACCGCTCAAGGACCGGATAGCCAGCAACGACTTCGTCATCGGTGCCGCCGACACGATCGGCGACGAGGTGGCGATCGCCCGTGACGGCCTCGTGACCGCGCTGGTCGGTCAGCGGCCGTTCGAAATGGGCTACAAGGCGCCGTCGGTGATGATCGACCTCATCGAAGGCAAGGCCGTCGCCGATCCGGTGTTCACCGGCCTCGACGAATGCACCAAGGATACTGTCGACACCTGCATCCAGAAGTAGGTTCTCGATTTCGGGGCGCTCGGCAACGGGCGCCCCGTCACTTCCTGAATTGGACGCAATGGTTGGGGCGACAGGCGCCGGCTTTGGCGCGTCCATAGTTTGGATTTTTCGGCAAGATCGGCGCACCGTGCAGGTTCGGGCCAGTCCGGACGTCAGACAGCCGACGCATTGGAACGTGGATGCCGGACGAGAAGTCAAAAGAGCGAGCCGATCGGACCAAGGCACAAGCCAGCCGCCGTACGGCCGTCATGCGAACGGGTGGTGCGGCGCACTTCGCAGGGGCGAGCGTGCATGTCTCGCTGGCCGGCGAGATTGGCTTGCGGATCGTGCGCGGCGACTATCCGCCCGGCACTATCCTGCCCAATGAGGCCAAATGGGCCGAGATATTCAATGTCAGCCGTTCGGCGGTGCGCGAAGCCATCAAGATGCTGATGGCGAAAAGCCTTTTGGCATCGCGCCCCAAGATCGGCAGTTGGGTCGAGCCGAAGGAGCGCTGGAACCTGCTCGACCGTGACGTGCTGGCCTGGTACGCGACCGCGCCTGACCGCGAGGCTTTTCTGCGCACCGTACAGGAGTTCCGCCACATCATCGAGCCCGAGGCGTCGGCCTTTGCCGCCGTGCGGCGCAGCGACCAGCAGATGGAGGAGATCAGTCAGGCCTGCCGCGACATGAACGAGGCCCTGAGCCTGCAGGACCGTATCCGCGCCGACACGCGCTTTCATCTCGCTATCCTGCGCGCCTCCGGCAACGACCTTTTGGTGCCGCTCGGCGTTCTGATCGAGTCAGCGCTCGACCATCTCTTCGCGTTCACAACGCAGCAGGTCGGTGATCAGCGGCAGGCACAGAAACTGCATGAGGCGATCGAGAAGAACATCCGCCTGCGGCGTCCGGTAGCCGCGCGCAGTGCCGTGCACAAGCTGCTTGAAAACACCGACGACGGGATCGGGCGATCAAGGCGGTGACTGGCGCCTTTGGACGGCTCAGATCGTCTGCTTCTTGCCGTCCTTGGTCGGCATCAGGTCGACGCCGTTGATCTTGCCGATATGCGTCGCCAGCATCGGCACGAATTGCTCGGCAGGGCTGGTGGCATGGGCGCCGGCGAAGGAGTTCTTGGTGGCGTTGCCGAGCGGATTGGCGATGCCGGCCGCCCCCGCCATCGATTCCAGATAGGTCAGGTCCTTGAAGGCGTTGGCGATCGAGAATTTGTGGGCGTCGCGGTCGCCCTCCAGCGTCCAGCGCATGAAGGTCTGGTAAAAGCCGCAATCCATGCGGCCATTGCGGATGACGCTGTCGAAGCGCGGCGGCGAGATGCCGACCTTCTCAGCCAGCGCCAATGCCTCGGAATAGATCGCGGCGTAGCCGAGCGAGATGAAATTATTGAGCAGTTTCATGCGGTGGCCGTCGCCGGTGTCGCCGATATGGACGATGCGGCCGGCCCAGGTTTCGATCACCGGTTTCACCCTGGCAAAGAGGGCGTCCGGCGCGCCGACCATGGCGTCGAGCGTGCCTTCCCAGGCTTCCTTCGGCGTGCGGCTCAGCGGCGCGTCGACAAAATCGATGCCGAGCGCCTTCAGTTCCGCTGCCAGTGCCACCGTCGAGACAGGATCTGAGGTCGAGCAATCGATCACGACCGAGCCTTCCTTCAAGCCCTCCTTGAGGCCGCCGGGGCCGCGAATGATGGCTTCGACCTCGCGTGAGCCGGTGACGCAGATGAAGACGATTGTCGATGCCGCCGCCACATCGCGCGGTGTCGATGCTTCCTTCGCACCTCGACCGAGCAGGTCTTCCGCCGGCTTGCGGTTCTTGCGGCCGAGAAAGGTCAGGGCGTAGCCCTTGTCGACGATGTTCTTGGCGATGCCGTGTCCCATCAGGCCAAGGCCGATGAAGCCGATCTTTTCGCTCGCGGCGGTCGTATTCATGTCTTCAAGTCCTGTTGCAATGATTGATGATCGGCGCTGCCGTTTTGCGGGCGAGGGCGGTTGCGGATCGCGGTATTGTCTGACAATACACATAAATTCCAGAGGATGTGGAGAGCAAAATGGCGAAGCGGATCATGTTCACCGGCGGCAGCGGCAAGGCCGGACGCCATGTCGTGCAGTATCTGGTGGAGCAGGGCTGTCAGGTGCTCAACATCGACACCAAGCCGCTCGACAACCCCAAGGTGCGTACGCTGATCACCGACATCACCGACAGCGGGCAGGTGTTCAATGCGCTGTCGAGCTACATGGGCCTGCATGAATTCGACCCATCGCTGCGCCCCCAGCCGGTCGATGCCGTGGTCCATTTCGCCGCCATTCCGCGCATCATGATCACCACCGACAATGAGGTGTTCCGTATCAATGCGCTCGGCACCTACAACGTCATCGAGGCGGCGGTGAAGCTCGGCATCCCCAAGGTGGTGATCGCCTCCAGCGAAACGACCTATGGCCTGGTTTTCGCCAACGAGCCGCGCGATCCCAAATATTTCCCGCTCGACGAGGAGTACGACGTCGATCCGATGGACAGCTATGCGCTGTCCAAGGTGGTCAACGAGAAGACGGCACGCGCGTTCGCACAGCGCAACGGCACCGATATCTACGCCTTGCGCATTGGCAACGTCATCGAGCCGCATGAATATTCGCTGTTTCCGAAATGGTTCGCCGATCCCGGTTTCCGCAAGCGCATCGCCTGGAGTTATGTCGATGCGCGCGACCTCGGCCAGATAACGTTGCGCGCCATCGAGAAGGACGGCCTCGGCTACCAGGTGTTCAACGCCGCCAACGATGACACCTCGTCCGATCTGCCGACCGCCGAACTCTTGAAGCGTTTCTACCCCGGCGTGCCGGTCAAAACCGAACTCGGCGAATACGAAACGCTGCTCTCCAACCGCAAGGCGCGCGAGATGCTGGGTTTCCGCCCGGAGCATAGCTGGCGCAAATACGTCACGACGGCCTGAACCACGAGAGCAACTGGGCTGATCTGTGCACAGCGCCCGGCTTTGCGGCCCAAGCCGCTTGCCGCGCTTGACAGCACCCCTCAATCCGGACTTTCTGGAATCCATGCGGGATGCGAAGCCGAACAAGGAAAAATCGCCAGCGAAAGCGGCTTCCACCGAGCGTTCCGCCGGCATTCGCCGACCCGACGCGGCGCGCATTCCAGGCTCGAGCGTTCATGCCTCGCTGGCCAGCGAGATTGGCCTCAGGATCGTGCGTGGCGACTATCCGCCCGGTACGATCCTGCCGAATGAAGCGAAATGGTCCGAGACCTTCAGCGTCAGCCGCTCGGCGGTGCGTGAAGCGATCAAGATGCTGATGGCCAAGGGCCTGCTGGCCTCACGCCCCAAGATCGGCAGCTGGGTCGAGCCGAAGGAACGCTGGAACCTGCTCGATCGCGATGTGCTGGCCTGGTACGCGACGTCGCCGGATCGCGAAGTGTTCCTGAAGACCGTGCAGGAGTTCCGCCATATCATCGAGCCGGAAGCGACCGCCTTTGCCGCGATGCGGCGGACCGACGAACAGATGGCCGAGATCAGCCAGGCATGCCGGGAGATGGGCGAGGCGGCCAGTCTGCAGGATCGCACCCGCGCCGACACCCGCTTTCACCTCGCCATCCTGCGTGCCTCGGGCAACGACCTTCTGGTGCCGCTCGGCGTGCTGATCGAATCCGCCTTCGATCATCTCTTTGCCTATACGACGCGGGAGATCGACGATCTCAATCATGCGCAGAAGCTGCATGAGGCAATCGAGAAGAACATTCGGCTGCAACGCCCGGATGCGGCGCGCAACGCGGTGCGCAAATTGTTGGCGAACACCGACGGTGTCATCCGCGCCCGATAGGGCCTTTCGGCCGCCGCTAATCGTCTTTCTCACGCCCAAAGGCGGCGCGCAGCTCGTCCTTGGCGTCCTCAAGTACCTTCTTGCGCTCGGCGGGCAGGTTCTTGCCGGCGCGGTTGATGTAGAAGTTCAGCATCGACATGGCTGACTGGAACGGTCCGGCCTTGCGCCGGTGGCTGTGTTCGGCGGATCGCTTGAGCGAGGCGGCGATCTTCTTGGCGTCGTCGGATTCGAAGACGTGGTCCTCGAGATCCAACGCATCGCTGTGCTCGGTCACGTCGGCCGACCATTTTTTCTTCGCGGTCACGGCAGGACTCCTTGTCCAGGGTGCTGGCCGGGAAACTCCGCACATTGGCATCGGTTCCCACTTCCCCTGGCTCTGGAGCCACGGATTTGCCCGCTGTGGCGCTGCTGCGGCTTGAGAATGGGTCGATACTGGGCGCAAAACGGCGGCCGAGCGGAGATCGCCGACAGGAAACGCATTGGCCCGAACCGACAGCACTCAGCCGAGCCCCGGCATCGACAGCTCCTATGCCTGGATGCGGCTCGCCATCTCGATGCTGCTGGCGACGATCGGTGCCGTCGGCATGTGGGCGGTTGTCGTGGTGCTGCCCGCCGTGCAGGCCGAGTTCGGCGTCGACCGCGCCGCGGCGTCCATGCCCTACACCGCGACCATGGTCGGCTTTGCCGCCGGCAACGTGCTGATCGGCCGCGCCATCGACCGTATGGGCTACTGGGTCCCGGCGCTGCTCTCTTCGATTGCGCTCTCCGCCGGCCTCCTGCTCGCGGCGCTGTCGACCTCGATCCTGCAGTTCACCCTTGCCCAAGGGCTGCTGATCGGCGTCGGTACATCGGTGATCTTCGGGCCGCTGATCGCCGATATCTCGCACTGGTTCAACCGCCGGCGCGGTGTCGCGGTGACCGCGGCGGCCGCCGGCAACTACCTTGCCGGGGCGTTCTGGCCGACCATCATGCCGACACTCATGAAAGCGGAGGGCTGGCGTTTCACCTATGCGGCCATCGGCATCTTCTGCCTGGTGACCATGGTGCCGCTGGTGCTGATGCTGCGGCGCGGTGCCCCGGCGGCGGCAGCCGCAGGTTCGCCCGGGAGCCGGCCGGTGCAGCCGATCTCGCTGTCGCCGGCGGCGTTGCAGGTGCTGCTGGTCGTCGCCGGCCTCGGCTGCTGCGTGGCGATGTCGATGCCGCAGGTGCATATCGTCGCCTATTGCATGGATCTCGGCTACGGCGTGGCACACGGCGCCGACATGCTGTCGATCATGATGGCAGGCGGCGTCGTCAGCCGGTTGGCATCGGGCTTTATTGCCGATCGCATCGGCGGCATGAAAACGCTCATGATCGGTTCGGTGTTGCAATGCCTGTCGCTGCTGTTCTACATCCCGTTCGACGGGCTTGCCTCGCTCTATGTGGTGTCGCTGGTATTCGGCCTGTCGCAAGGCGGCATCGTGCCTTGCTACGCCATCATCGTGCGCGACTACATGCCCGCCAAAGAGGCCGGGCAGCGCATCGGCATCGTCATGATGGCGACGATCTTCGGCATGGCGATCGGTGGCTGGATGTCGGGCTGGATCTACGACCTCACCGGTTCTTATGCCGCGGCGTTCCTGAACGGCATCGCCTGGAATTTGCTGAACATAGTGGCGATCGGCCTGTTGTTCTGGAAAGCACGGCGCAGCGCCGCCGTGATGGCCTGAAGGCTGGCAGGATTGTTGCCGTTGCTTGACAAGGACAACAGGCTGCGCGACGCCAGAAGGCGAGTGGGTGCGGCAAAGCGGGCCGGCGGGATGGTGACAGCAAAAACGATCGTATCGCGACCGCGCACTGCCAGGTGCATTCCCGAGCGAGCGCGTCCGTGATCAAGCCGCGCTCTCGCCGTGGCGGCGGCCGCCCGACAATATCGGATGTCGCACGCAAGGCCGGAGTCGGCGCCATCACCGTGTCGCGCGCCTTGCGCGAGCCGGAGCGTGTCTCGGAAGAGCTGCGTCGCCAGATCCAGGCCGCCGTCGACGAACTCGGCTATGTGCCGGACCCGAATGCGCGGGCGCTGGCTTCGGCGCGCGCCGAGGTGTTCGGTGTTCTGGTGCCGTCGCTCACCAACAACGTCTTTGCCGAGGTGGTGCGCGGCATCTATGACAGCCTGTCGGACAGCCCGTTCCGCATCCAACTCGGCAACACCCATTATTCCGGCCTCGAGGAAGAACGGCTGCTGCAGGTGTTCGGCTCGCAGCGGCCGGCAGCGCTGATCGTCGCCGGCATCGACCAGACACCAGTCTCGCGAAAGCTGCTGGAGAACGCCGGCTGCCCGGTGGTGCAGGTCATGGAAACCGGGCTAGATCCAGTCGACATGATGGTCGGCTTCTCGCATCTGGACGGCGGCAGGACGGCGACCGAACATCTGATCGAGGCCGGCTATCGCCGCATCGGCTTCATCGGAGCGCGCATGGATCCGCGCTCGCAGCGGCGCCTTGCCGGGTACCGCGCGGCGATGGAGGCGGCCGGGCTATTCGACCCGCGCCTCGTCACCACCACGCCGGTTCCGTCAAGCGTATCGCTCGGCCGCGAGATGTTCCGCGACGCACTGGCCAAGGTGTCGACACTCGACGCCGTCTTCTGCAACAATGACGACATCGCGCTCGGCGTGTTGTTCGAGTGTCATCGCGCCTCGATCTTGGTGCCGAAGACGATCGGTATCGTCGGTTTCAACGACCTCGACATGATGCAGGTGGCGTTTCCGTCGATCACCAGCATCCGCACCCATCGCTACGAGATCGGCCGGCGTGCGGTCGCCATGGCGCTGGCGGCGATCGCCGGCAACAGGCCAGAGCAACGGATCGTCGATCTCGGTTTCGAGCTCAAGCGCCGCGAAAGCACCGCCCGTTGAAACACACAAAGGCGACTGTGCGAATGCCGGTTTACAGGACAATTTGGTAGCGCTACCATTTTCCGCTGAACAGATGGGCGCGCAGCGGGTTGCGGCTGTTTATTATACATAAGCGACAACTAATTCTTGTTTATTATGGATAATATGATAGTTTCCGCCCGGCTGGCGGTGACAAGGGGAGGAACTGGGTCCGCCGTCACCGGCGACTAAAACGCGTATGCCAAGGCAAGGAGGTGCCGGCCCGATCGCGTCAATAATTTCGCATAGCGAAAACCACAATCAGAACTGCAACTGGGAGGAATATCGATGATCAAGTCACTTGTTGGTGGCATCGTTGCCGCCACTGCATTCGTCATGCTGAGCTCGTCGGCGATTGCCGCGGGCCCTGAAATCGTCAAGGGCCCGGCAGCGGAGCCGGATTGCTTCGCGCCCTGGGCCGCGGATACGCAGTTTTTCAAGTTTCCCAAAAAGGACGGCCCATACCGGATCGCGCTCGCCAATGGCTACATCGCCAACACCTGGCGCATCCAGATGATCCAGACCGCCAAGGCTTACGCAGCGCAAAAGGACGTCGCCGCCAAGTTGAAGGAATTCAAGGTGGTGTCGACCGGCGAGGATGTGCCGGCGCAGATTTCGGCGATCAACAACTTCATCGATTCCGGCTATGACGCCATTGTCGTCAACGCGCAGAACCCGACCGCTTTCGCGCCGGTCATCAAGCGCGCCAAGGAGGCCGGTGTCGTGCTGGTTGCTTTCGACAACATTCTCGACACCAAGGACGCCATCAACGTCAATGTCGATCAGAAGGGCCTCGGCGAACTTTGGGGCAAATGGCTGGTCGACCATATACCCGATGGCGGCAAGATACTTGAGGTGCGCGGTGTTGCTGGCACGTCGGTCGATACCGACCGCCACAATGGCATCCATGAGGTCTTCGATGCTTCGGGCAAGAAATGGGACGTCACCGAAGTCGCCGGCAAGTGGGATGATCCGACAGCGCAGAAGGTCACGGCTGACGCGATCGCCACCAATGGTCCGTTCGTCGGCATTACCGGCCAGGGGGGTGACACCGGCATCGTACAGGCGATGATCGACGCCAAGCATCCGTTTGTACCGTTCGGCGGCGAAACAGAGAACGGCTTCCGCAAATTCTGCTCCGCCCATGCAGCTGACGGGCTGAAATGCTCATCGGCCGGCACCGGCCCGGCCCAGGTGGCGGTCGCCATCAAGACGGCGATTGCCGCGCTTGAAGGCAATGTCGTGCCGCAATCGGTCAAACTGCCATTGGCGATCGTCGAGGATCCGAACTTCAAGGCCGGGCAGGATTTCTTCCCCGACCAGTCCGACAATTTCTTCGTCGGCAATTCCTTCCCGACCTGCGGCATCAATTTCACGGCGCAGGAAATCATGGGTCAGACCAAGGCTGACCAATAGGCTGCACAGCCGGGGGGCGGGGACCCCCCGGGCGGGGCCCCGGGGATGTTGGGGGGGGAAGTGGCGGGGGGGGGGGGGGGGGGCGGGCGGGTGGGGGGGGGGTTTACAAGAGAACAT